>JAITQY010000092.1 GCA_031288675.1 Oscillospiraceae bacterium
TTAAAGGAAATATGATTTGTTGCGGCTGTGCGGTGTGTATATTATGCGCCTGAGAGTAAGTAACTGAGGTATAATTGATGAACAAGTTTCTAAAGCAAAAGGGAATAAAGCTTGCAATGGTGCTGATAGTCGTCATTGTTGCCATAACTATAGCGTCCGCCGTATGGGGCAGAGGCTCCCCTATAGGCGCGGTGATCAAGACGGTGACCTCACCGTTTGAGCGCGCGGTTACCGCTCTTGTGGGCAAGGTTGAGGACGCATACGGAATCATCTTTGCCTACGAACATACTAAGGCAGAGAATGCTGAGCTTAAACTGAAGATTTCCGATATGGAAACAGAAATCCGCGAGGCACGTGACGCAAACGCGGAGAATATTCGTCTGCGCGCGCTTTTGGAGCTTGTCAAAGCCGGTCAGAATTATAAAGTGATTGCCGCCGCGCCGCTTGTCAGCCGTACATCATCAAGCTGGGCAAGTACGTTTACGATTGGCGAAGGCAATATCGCGGGGGTTGAAGCCGGCGACTGCGTTATTACGGAACACGGGTATCTGGTCGGGCTTGTAACGGAGGTTGCGCCTACAACGGCTACGGTTCGCACGATAATTGACGTAGACAGCGGAATAGGCGCGATAATAGACCGCAACGGCGTTACAGGCATTGCTTCCGGCGATTTTCAGCTTATGCGCAAAGGGAAGCTGACATTGAAATACCTGCCCGATAAGGCGGATATTCTTAACGGCGATACCGTGATGACCTCCGGCAGCGGAGAGCTTTTTCCTGCCGGGATAGTGATCGGTTCCGTGACGGCGTACACCATTGACGACTCCGGAATGGAATGGGTTGCCGAAGTCACGCCCGCCGTAGATTTAGAAGCCGTTACCGAAGTATTCATAGCAAGACGAACAGTGCCGAATTAATAGCTTAAAAAAGTGGCGGCACTTGAAATGCCGCCGCTTTTTGATTATTGTTTTGTAATGAACCGTTGAAGAATAGCCGCTGTTTCCGCTCGGGTAGCAGTATTTTTCGGGCGGAAAGAACCGTCCTCATAACCTGTGATTATACCCTGTTCGACAGCCCACCGCACAGCCTCCGAAGCATAACCGCTGATTTTGTCAGCATCCGCAAACGCAATACTGCCGCTTGAATCCGGTTCACCCGTAAATCTCCACAGCATTGTGACAAGCTGTTCACGCGTTATATTATCGTTAAGATTTGTGCCGTCCGTGATACCTTTTGCCACTGCCCATTCGACCGCCTTGGAGTAGCACGTATCGCCGCCTGAGGTGTCCTCGCCGTTTGCGCGCGCAAGTACTGTTATAAGCATTGCGCGTGTCATCTGGGACTGCGGACTGAACTGAGAATCGCCCGTACCCGTCATAAACCCGTTTGCGCTTGCCCAGTCTACGGCGCTATAGAACCAGTCGGAGGATTTTACGTCGGTGAAGGCTTGCTTTGTATTTCCGCTATTTGCCGTTCCCTCAGCTGCGGCAGGCTTGGAGTTACTGCTTCCGCCTCCACCGCCTGACCCTCCGCCACCTCCGGGTTTGGTTCCGCCATTGTCATCATCCTCGTCACCACTGTCGTCATTAAGCGCGCCGTTAACTTTATCCTGGGTGTAGTCGTCAGTGTAATGGAACACAATTTTGTCGCCCTCTTCCAAGAACTGCTGGGCAATACCGAGCAAAGGATAGTTGCCGTTTAACGCGTACACCCAACCGCTGGTTTGACCGTTAGTAAACTCTGCAAGCTCTATGCCGTTGCGGGTAATAGACTCAACATAGTTTCCGGTCGGATTAGACCACGTCATATTGTTTGCGTCAAGAGCCTGTTTTAGTACGCCGGCAACGGTCGCGTTGAGGTCAACGGTATAAGCGGTACGCGTTATCCACACCTGTAAATTGTTATCTTTGCCGAGATGTCTTATCTCGTCCTCGTCGCTGTCGTGAACATTGTCACCGAGTAGCGTAAGGTATACCGTTATGGTACTTAGAGCGCGTTTCAGTACCGTAACAGTGAAGGTCGTATTGACAGCTCCGTAAGCTGCAGTCAAAGTCTGTACGCCGCGCGTAGTATTGTCGTAGCCGGAAATCGTGATGTCCGAAAGAGATATTTCGTTTATTGTGCCGTCCGACCAATGCGCAGTGAACACTGCGCCGCTAAGGTCAAGGTCATCGCCGATATAGTATTCGGTCTTATAGCTACCGGAAACGGATAGTTCTCCGAGTATCGGCGTGAACATATCTATTATCGGATACTGCGTATCTTGTATCCAGTTCTTATAGCTTGTATCAGAACCGTTGAGCAGAGCGAGTACTGTTCTGTCGGCGAATTCGCCATTGGTTTTAGCAGATGCAGCGTCTTCCGGATTGAATGTTCCTGGAATCGCGTGTTCTCCGTTTGTCGTTATTTCTTTGATTTCCCCTATACCCTTTGAAGCTCCAGAAACAAGATAAAAGTTATTTTTAATTGTTTGCCATTTGTTAAGACTGTTCAAATATCCAATAATACCGCCGGAGTTCATTCCGTTTGTGACCGTTACCGTGCCGTAGAAGTAATTGTCTGTGATTGCACCCATGCCATTTGCCCACGCCTCGCGAATAACGGGTTCTGAGCCCAGTATGCCTCCAACCGCATCACTACCTTGCACAGAACCCACAACATAGCAGTTTACAACCGTCACAACGAAAGTGGAGGGAGCTGTTTTGTCATAGTATCCCGAGCCGATAATACCCCCCACCTTTTCGCCGGTTGCTTCTACATTACCGATAAACGTGCTTCCTAAAATAGCACACTTCCCGATTGCCTGCCCTTTCGTACCTGCCAACCCACCTACATTCGTCACCCCATAAACGTTTGCCCGGCTTGTACTGGCTACAATACTGCCGTTAAATGTTCCAACAAAGGAGCCTATGTTACTCTGTGACCTGTCATAGCCTACGACAACATCCTCTTCAATTATACAATTCACAATATACACATTGTTTACGCCGGAACCACTGCCGTGTACAAAACCGCTTTTTAATGTCTGTGAACCGGACAACAATGTAACATTCTCGCATGTTATAGTATCAGGACATGTAAATTGCGAATACATTCCTGATGTGCCGTAGTCGATAAATGCCTTATCGACCAAACCGGCACCCGTTATTTTTTTACCATAAATTTTCAAATTTTTTACAGTGGCTTCACGCACGTAGTTGAACAACGGCAAGCCATTATCAGGGATTGTCACGGTATGCCCATCGCCATCAAGCGTGGCACTGAACGGATTTACGTTCTTACCGTTACCAGTATTGATCGCATCAGGCTTGAGTGAGCCGATCGGTTCCCAATCATCGGTAAGAGTGATGTCTGAGGTGAGTTTGAAATAACGTCCTTCAAGAGTATAGCCGCTCTCCACAAGCGACTTGATTTCAAGGAAATCATCAGCTCGGCTAATAAGCCACGGCTCACTTTCCGTTCCCTCACCACAAAAACTGACTATCTCATCAAAGGGTATAAAACTGATTCCCACTACATCGCTAATCGCATTTACTGACACCATTTCATCTGCATAAGCGTTCAATACAATGTAGTAGTACCAAGCTCCTGCCGTTTCCTCCGCCGGAGGAGCGAGTGGGGCGTTACTGTAGCCGCTGTTTTCTATTGAAGACACAAGAACACCGCCGGTTGGGGAGTTTATGTCATTCCTATATAACTTTGCGGACACACTTACACCATTATCTAACAAGTCTCTATCGAAACTGTATCTCAACGCAAGCGGAGATTGCCCGATGGCATATTTGTCCGGATAGTTATTGTTATATTCATTTCCCGGAGGTTGTTGAGTGAATGTTGGCGGAGTAAGATACGTCCGGTTGACAGTAACATTCGCGCGATCGCTTTTAGTTGAGTATGTGGCACCACCTACGGTACGGGTAACCGTACAGCTATAGTAAAAATCGCCGGAATAGGCTGTAGACGGATGATACAACGGCTGTTCTTCAGCTGCTATCAGCACTGCATTTTGGCTATTCATATCATGATGTGAATACCACTGATATGTAAGAGACGCATCTTCGCCATCAACATCCATTGATTCAACTTCTACAGATAACTCCGGCGAATCGTCCTTATCGACGACCGTCCTAGAGATTGGTTGTTTTGTAATAATCGGAATATAATCAACAAAGCTGACTTGTAGTGTATACTCGGAATCAACACCACAACCTTCGCCCTCATAACAGAGTTTGAACGGTATTTCTAAGATACCGTGTTCGTTAGGTACAAACTCATTAATGTCGATTTTATATCGTGTTAAGTCAGCCAACCCTATTTTTTCTCCGTTTACGTATAAATAGGTATCAGTTTGGGTTACTGCCGGAGCAGTAACATAAAGCGATTCTGTATCGTCAGAAACAGAGACTGCAAACTTATCGGGGAATTTATCCGGAGAAAAAACTGACGAAGACATTATAGGCAAAGGTTTACCTTCAATATTTGCCCTGACTGCGAAATCATTACTCTTTAATGTAACTTTGCGCTTTATCACCAAGGTATACTCATCGCCTTTTATAAGCGTACTGTCAGCTTGTGAAACTGCACCGCTGAAGTATCCGAATTGCAGTTTGATTGCATTACCTTGCGTAGCAATGCCTGTAAACTCTGCTGCATATGCATTTAAAGCAAATTGTGAAAAAGCACTAAGCTTAAAACCCGTGGCTACTGAAGTCGAACTTCCTATTACTTTATTGTCAGAAAGCCGTAAGAACCGCCCGCCATAATTTGTACCGCTTTTGGGAGCGGTGTCGTCAAGGGTTGCAAATAGTGATTGTCCCGTTGGCAGATTGCCTGCCGTATAGCTTCCCTCATATATAACTACATCTTGCGCTTCCACGGCGTTAAAAATAAAAGGTTCGGCTAACCCATATGACGGCAATATAACGTTAGTAATATATGGCTCATGATCTTCCCCGATAATTAAGGCACTTGCAACCGAATTTCCAAACAGTCCATAAAATAAAGCCACCAGCAAAAAAAGTGATAAATTTTTCCGCAAATTTCTGTAATAATATAGCATAAAAATTCCATGTTCTTTCCGCATTGTCGTGGTGGGAATTAGCCCACCACGACAATGCAAATCATAGTTTGTTATTTATCCGCTAAAAGATAAACGCATTGAATTCGTAACTAAGAGTAATCGTAACAGCACCTGTGATTACATAGTCACCGATTAGCGTAGCAGGATAGTCATCTATCGTTGCGGGGATATAGTTCGGCGTTCCGAAGAAATATAGCCATGACTCACCATAATAGTATGTGCCACCGCCAACGTCTTCATAATCGTTCCAGTCAGGATAATTGACCCAACCGAGGTCATCATAGTCGGTATTCACGTCCAAAGAACTAAGCCAAGATGTATCCGGCACACCATCATTATCATACCACTCGGCGTTATCGAATTTAACACCAGCAATCGAAATTTGGTTGATAACGTCTTTTAATGTATCGCCGACATTTGCAATGTATACGATCGGATTATCAATCAGATTATACTGAACAGCTATTGTACCATCGTCCTCGCGTGCAACATATTCCACATATAAAGTGACGGTAGCTGTAACATCATCCGTTACCGCGCTGGCGGTTGCGCCGAACCCGGCAAGTAAGGTAACGACCATTGAGAGTGCGAGCAGTACGCTCAGTATACGTTTGTTTTTAAGCATTGTTTATCTCCTTTGTTATAAATGTTTATAAGTGCCCTGTTGACAAACCGTGTGGAGGCAGAGCTTTTCCTCCATCGCGGCTTTGCCGGACTTCTCGCGCCGTTACCGGCGTATTTTATGGTGCGGCAGAGTACTCCGGCAAATTGTAATATGCCGCACATTGTTCAAACGGCTCGTCCACCGTTACACACTCCTTTCTTCGCCGCCGTCGCGGCGCGCTTCAGTTAACTTGTCCGACAGTCGGATCCGCTTATAGTGGGTATATATAAGAACCGCAAAAGCGGTATACCCGGCATTACAAAAAGCCTCAACTGCCGGAAACCGGCATGTTGAGGCTCTGCATTGCAACATTGAGAATGGACAAAACATTCTCTCTATAACAAAATTCAAGCAGACATTCTGTGCTTGCGTTTCAGGGTCAGTGACCCTGTATCCGTCATTCCAGCCTTCTCACACAGCGTTCCGAGTTACCAACTCTTCCGGACTGCGCAATGACCGAATTACTTCAAGGCTTGCACCTATGAAATGACAGATATAACACTTACAGCAATCCGCAGCGGCTAAGGTAATAATTGCCGATGCGGCTTATGCAACTCCGGTTCGCACTGCCAAGCAGTGATTACCGATTTCCTGTGACGGGCAATAAGTTTAATTGAAACTCTTGCCCACGCAATGTCCTGTCTGCAATTATCGGGCAAATAGGACACCGAGCCTCTTAATTTCACGTATATTATATCATTGTTTTATAATTTATCAAGCAAAATTTTCCAAACAATTTTATTCAACTAATTACTGCGGTTTTATCATAAATTCTCCTTTACGAAAAACTAAACGCGCGGAGGATAAAACTCCGCGCGTGATGTTACATTTGTAATCAGTGACCGTTGGTCGCGTCGTCCTCGCGCCAATCCCAGTCGCGCTCATTGAAGAGTACGCGGGCGTTCATCTCATCGGATTTCCACAACTCCGCCTCTTTGAAGCGCTGGCGCATATTATAGTAGAACTCAAAGGAAGTTTTACAGTTCGCAAGCTCCTCATCCGTAGCCTTAACGTAGGCTTTAGTGAACTCCATACTGCTCTCGTCAAACGGCATACCGTGCTTTGCGTGACCCGGAATAACGGTGGTGAAGTTCATCGCCTGAAGTTTTTCAATGTCCGCAACCCATTGCTTGCGTTCCTCAGCAGTAACCTCACAGGTGAACGGGTGCGCCTGATTGAACAGTACGTCGCTGCCGATAAGAGTGTTCAAACTCGGTACAACTACTACGGTATTGAAGCGAAGGTCGCCCATAATCTTGTCATAAACGACAACTTCTTCTCCCTCTACATAGAACTTATTGCTGCCCATCGGCTTTGCGGGGCTGTCGTACAGCGGCACGTTAAGCTCTCCTATTTGCTCAACCCACTCGTCGCGCTTCGCGGTGAATTGACCCTGCAATGTCTTACAGACGTCGGGCATCGCAATAACGTTAGCGTTCGGAAAGTGTTTAAGCATAGCTTCCGTGCCGAAATAGTGATCCGGGTGAGCGTGGCTGACGTAAATTGTTTCAAGCTCCAAACCGCGGTCAAGTATCTCCGCAAGCACACGGTATCCGTAGCTCATTGTCCACTGCGCGTCTACTACCGCGCACTTTTTCTCGCCGGCGATGATAACGCTTGCGACTTTGAATCCGTTCTCGTCCGACATACAGACGATCGTGCGCAGTTTCGCGCCCTTTACACGCGGGTTTTCGCGTACTTCAAATGCCATAGCAGTAATTTAGCGGCGGGCAAGCGGCTCCGCCGCCGCTCCTTTCATATTTTGCTTTATGGTAGTACTTTAACACAAAAAATCTCCGTTGTCAATAGCTAATCCGTTTGGCGTTTCCCCACGCTTGCTAATCACTTACCAAACAGTGTTCACAAATTATTTACGATTACACACAAATTTTCTCTTGACAAATCAGAAGCTGTGTGCTATAATGTTCGTGTAGTGATTAGTGCCTAATATTTAATGATTAACATTCCTCGTTCCCCACCGTCCCCTTTCCACTCCCGACTGTCGACTATCCTGCTGCCGACTAAGTTCCCGTCCCCTAACTCCTGCTATCTAACGCCTATCTCCTATTACGGCGTTTCCACGGTCTACTGTCGACTATGGACTATTGACTTACGACTGGGTTGCGGTACCGCCGTCGTTTTAGCGTTGCGCTGTTAGAGTAAATCGCGCGTGCGGGATGAAGATTCATGCTCTCGCTTTTGTCATAAACCGTTCCGCGTCTACGATAAACCGCGAGTGTGTTCCGCGCCCTATTTCGCCGTTTTCATCGGACGCAGCTACGTCAAATTCGACCTTGCGACCGTCAACGGACGTAATCGTTGCAGTCGCGGTAATCGCCGCTCCTCTCGGACTTGAGGCGGTATGCATGGCATTTATCGCCGTACCTACGGACGTTTGACCGTCCGCAATCAAGCCGCACTCCGCAATGCACTCACAGGCGGCGCGTTCCATAAGCGCGATCATCATCGGCGTGGCGAACACGTCCAAACTGCCGCTGCCGACTGACTTTGCTGTGTTGGTATCATTGACGGTTGTTGCGGCTGTAGTGGATTTGCCAATGTGCGGCGATTTTCTCCTGAAATAATCCTCCGCGAGAATGGCATAATGGGCGGAATCACAAACTCCCTGATTATTATGCTCGGATTGGCGAAGAACTCCCTCAAACTGCAAGCCTGCTTTTATCATAACCTTACCGCTGTTTGGGTTGCGTGTATCGTGCTGTGCTTCTATTCGGTTTGTACCCACTTCATCGAAGAAAAAACACACAAGCCTTTTCAAAGCTTCGGACGTATACCCTTGACGCCACCATTTGCTTCCTATGCTATAACCTATTGCAACGCATTGAGTTTCGTTATTGTATCTGGTGACGCCAATGCTCCCGATTGGTTCACCCAATTCTTTTACGACAATGACCCAGTGATACGCAGAAAGGCTGTTATATCCGTCAGTAACAGACACAATATAATTCCGCGCAGCATCAATGCTCTCATATGTGTTCCACGTCATATATATTGGCACCTTTGGATCACTAAATGAGTTTCGGAACATCGCCTCAGCATCTTCGACGGCAAACCGCCGCAAGATAAGCCGCTCTGTTGCAAGCGTTACTGTGCCTTTGTGCGTCATAGCGTAATCTCCTCAATTTAGTAGTGCTTGCTTTGTTCTCGGACATACAGCGATGCACTTTCCGCAAAGCGGATAGTCAACGCCGATCAGTTCGTTGGCTCGAACTTTCGTGACTGCGGCACATTTTGCCGCGTCGAAGAACCCATCACGGTCAAGTTCGACATTCCACAGTTTGCCGGAGATCGCTCCGGCGGGGCAAGCGTCACGGCAGACTGTGCAGTCACCGCATTTCGACTCGGTTATCGGCTTGGCACAGTCCAGTGGCGCGTCCGTTAAAATCGCTGAAAACCACACAGCCGTGCCGAATTGCTCCGTTGCCAGCAGGTCGCACTTGCCGATCCATCCAAGCCCCGCACGAGTTGCAACCGTCTTATACGGCAGTGCGGAACGCAACGCTCCCACGAATTTTACGTTGTTTCGCGTAAGCGCAATCGCTTCAAACCCAAGCGACCGTACAAAATCCGCACTTGCATCCGCGAGTTTGTCGAGCGCGTCCTGACCGGAATGGTAGTAATCCCAGTATTCGAGCGTTGGAGCCTCCGCGATACCGCACACAATGTCGGGCGGTACGCGGATTCCAACGCTGATACCAACAGGCAAGTCACCGCGCATGTCTGACGGCAGTATGGTAAGGTCTCCGAAGCCCACCATATCCGCGCCAAGCCGGGTCAGTTCCGCCTTGATTGCGGTCGAAAGGTTAGTCATGTCTGTTACCCCGGGTTTATCATAGTTCTATAGTAACTATTCAATCGCGCATGGTGCGGGTGTATTGAACCGGCGCAGTGTAACGGTCGGTAGGCGGCGGTTGCGTTGTGCAAAGAGTAGAAACTGCAAATATTTTATTCTCTGCTTGACTTATTCGTCCGCTCACGACTGCCGACTATCTCGGCATTGCCCGTCCGCCGTTTCCCTCGTCCTAATTTCCAATTTGCCGCTTGCAATTTGCAATTCCACCGCGTCTCCCGTCCACTGACGACTGCCCACTCTCGACTACCTACTATTCACTACTCCACCTCTACTCTGCCTTCAAGCGCGCGGTATAGCGTTGCGTTGTCGGAGAACTCCACATTGCCGCCTACCGGAATCCCGTATGCAAGCCGGGTAACCCGGACGCCGAACGGACGTATCAGCCGTGAAAGGTACATTGCCGTCGCCTCTCCTTCAGCGCCGGGATTTGTCGCCATAATGACCTCGTTTATCGCAGAATTTTCTCCGTTTCCGCCCGCGCTTATTCGCTTAACAAGCGGCTGGATATTCAGGTCGTCCGGCGTAATGCGCCTAAGGGGGCTGATAACGCCGCCGAGTACATGGTAAAGTCCGGCGTATTCACGCGTGCGCTCAATAGACAGCAAATCAACGGCAGTTTCTACAACGCAGATTTTGGAGCCGTCGCGACGGTCTGACGCGCAAATTACGCAAAGATCACCGTCGGACAGGTTACCGCAAATGCGGCACGTGTGAATATCACGCTTCGCGCCGAGTATCGCTTCCGCAAATTCCGCCGCGCGCTCATCACTAATATTCAGTATGTGGAACGCCATACGGCGCGCAGATTTAGAGCCTACGCCAGGCAGTGACGCAAAGCATTCGCTTAATCTTGACAACGCCGCGGGAAGTCCGGCTTCCGGTAGTTTCATCTCTGTGACCTCAGTTTCTTGATTGCTTCAGTATAGTCTGCGGACTTGTAGACGGCATTGCCCGCTACAAGTACAGTCGCTCCCGCGCCGATTGCAAGCCCTGCGGTTTCGGCATTGATACCGCCGTCAATCTCAAGCTCTATATCCAGTCCCTGAGCGTCAATCAACTCGCGCAGTTTGCGTATCTTCGGCAGTTGTTCCGACTGGAATTTCTGCCCTCCGAATCCCGGTTCCACCGTCATCACGAGTATAACTCCAATGACATCCAAATACGGCAGAACCGCTTCCGCCGGCGTTGCGGGCTTGAGTACAACTCCGGCTACCGCGCCGTTATCGCGGATAATGCGCACAGCTTCCGCTGCGCCGCCGCACTCTGTGTGAACGGTTACAATGTCCGCTCCGGCAAGGACAAAGTTCTGCGCGTAACGTTCCGGATTGTCTATCATCAGGTGCGCGTCAAGCGTAGTTTTGCCTTTGAACGCTTTGGCAACGCTCTCCAAAACCGGCAATCCGACGGAAATATTGGGCACAAAGTGACCGTCCATGACATCAAAGTGTATCCACTCCGCTCCGGCTGAAATGACAGAGGCAATCTCATCACTTAGGCGACCGAAGTCCGCCGAAAGAATTGAAGGTGCAATTTTTACTGTTTGTTCTGACATTTTACTGTTTTTCTCCGTTTATTTTGTTATGTCACGGTGAGACACCGAGGAATTATAGCCAAGCTCGGTTATAAACCGTGAAAGCTGTTCGGCAATCGCGACACTTCTGTGACGCCCTCCGGTACATCCGATTGCGATTACCAGAGCCTGTTTGCCCTCCTCAATGTAGTGCGGAAGGAGAAAGCTGACCAAATCATTCAGCTTGGAGGTAAACTCAATCGCCGCCGGTTGGGTGAGCACAAATTCGCTTACTTCCGCATCCTGACCAGTCTTAGGTGAAAGCTCCGGAATGTAGTGCGGGTTCGGAAGGAAGCGGACGTCAAGTATCATATCCGCCTCAACCGGAGGACTGTACTTAAACCCGAATGAAATCACATTGACCCTGAAACGACTTGTCCCGCCGGACGAGAATATCTCCGTAAGGCGGCGCGCAAGCTCCGCCGGGGAGGTGTCCGTCGTGTCAATAATGAAATCTGCGCGTCCGCGAAGCTCCGCAAGCTTTTGACGCTCCTGCTTCAGGGCAGTTTCAATATCTATACCGTCAGGAGCGAGAGGGTGTTTGCGGCGGCTCTCCTTATAGCGGCGTGTAATGACATTATCAGAGGCTTCAATGAAAAGTATCTTAGCGTTCAGCTCGCTTGTTTCCAAATCGTCCAAAATAGAGGCAAGGCTGCCGGTCAGGTCTCCGCGCTCACGAATGTCCGTTACAAGGGCTACTTTTTCGTAGCGTCCTCGCGTGGCAAGGCACAACTCGGCAAAGCGCGGAATCATCTCTATAGGCATATTGTCCACGCAATAGAAGTCCATATCCTCTAAAATCATTGCCGCGCGGCTCTTGCCCGCGCCGGACAGACCCGTAATAATCAGAAATTCCATAGGCATTGCTCCTTGTTTAGCAAGTTAGTCGGGAGTCAATAGTCGGCAGTCGGCAGGGGACGAGGAGATAGCCGTTAGTCCATAGTCGGCAGTCGAGAGGGGACGAGGGAAACGCAAGATAGTCGTTAGGTATTAGTCGACAGTCGGCAGGGTACGGGAGTGACGGCGGGCGAGCGGTGCTCGCCCCTACGGGGAACGGGGTTAGATTACATAACCGTTAAACATTAATTATTAGCCATTAATCACTACGCGAGTATTGTATCACAAAGTTTCTGATTTGTCAAGTATTTTTTTGTGTTTTGAAGTAAATATTTTTGAATTTAAGATATGTACATATAATAAACAACCGCACGGACGGGATTAGCGGATAGAGCCACCGGAGGTTAGGCGTCTAAAATATCATCCAAGCCGGAGAGCTTTTTAGACGCGGTGACTACTATTACTCTGTCGCCTGCACGGATCACATCGCTGCCGCCCGGAATTATCGCCGCCGCCTTACCGAAGCCGTCCATACGGATAATGCTGGCAATCAGCACACCTTTTTTGATAGGCATATCTTTCAAAGATTTACCGACCGCTTTACTTTCTTTCCAAGCGCGGAACTCCAAAGCCTCCGCCTGTCCGCCGACAATACGGTAAAGAGCCTCTATACTGCCTCCCGGCGAGCCTGCCAAGCCGCGGATATAGTGAACTATTTTATCCGCCGCCGTACGTTTGGGACTGACGATAGTGCCGTCAAATACGCGCTCGGCAATGGGCATAAGCGTATCACGCGTAATCTTGACCGCCGTGCGCGCGGCTCCCTCCGCATCGGCATATATAGCAATCACAAGATTATCCTCATCATCGCCGGTCAGGGCTGCAACCGCGTCATATTTCCCGATACCGATACTTTTCAGGTAATCCTGTTCGGTAGCATCGGCGTGCAGCACTTTTACGCGCGGGAAATCCTCCGCAAGTTCACGGCAACGGTGCAGATTTTGCTCCACGACAGTTATTGTGATTTTCGCATCTAAAAGCAGCGGGATAAGATAGAACGCGATTCGTCCGCCTCCGACTATCAGCACGTCTTTAACGCGATGCTGGTTTATTTTAAGGCTCTTGTATAACTTGTTAAGTTCCTCCGGAGAGGCGGTAACGCTAAGGCGGTCGCTCTGATGAAGCTCAAAGTTTCCGTCCGGGATAAAAACGTCGTCACCCCTCTTAACGGCACATATAAGAACTCGCGCGGAGAATAGCTTTGGAAAGTCGCGGAGCCTAATTCCGTCCGCTGACATTTCGTTCGTAAGAAGGATTTCAACAAGCTGCGCGTTTCCGTCCGCAAACGTTTCTATCTGAAGAGCGCCGCCGGAGCGCATAACGCGCGCGATCTCCGCCGCCGCTGACTGCTCCGGATTGACCCACAGCGATAAGCCGAGTTCCTCACTGAGAAAGTCTAATTCAGAGGAATATTCCGGGTCGCGGACGCGCGCAATAGTATGCTTGGCGCCCACTTTACGCGCCATAAGGCAGCATAGCATATTCCATTCGTCACTGTCGCTTGCCGCAATCACAAGGTCTGCCTTACCGACCCCCGCTTCTTCCTGAGCAGCTTTGCTTACACCGTTTCCGCAGACTGTGAGAATATCATAGCGGGCGTCAAGCTTTTCGGCCGTGTCGGAATCGCGCTCAATGAGCGAAACGTCATGGCTTTCTTTTGAAAGCGCGTTAATGATCGCTCCGCCGAGCATTCCTCCGCCGACAATGACGATTTTCATAGCGTGACCTCCGATTGGAAATTAGAACTGGCAGCAGACTTACGAATGATTGAGATAGACGCGAAGTTTTTCCTGCATAAGGTCGGGGTAGTAGCTGTGTTTAGATTTACGCAGGTTCGGCAAGCCGAGATCTTCTTCGCGGTTGATATATTTAACGAACGGGTAGGTTTCTTTGACGATGCGTGCAAACTCGCGGTTAATCATTTGGTAAGCTCCGTCGATGGCGGCAATAGCTTTTTCAAAGTGAGTGTTGAAAGTGTCACGACCGAGCAGTTCGCCAAGCGTAAAGGCGATAATGCCGCCGCCCGGTTCCTGGCGAAGTACGGCGCCGAGCATATCAAGCGAACAGAAGTTAGTAAGTGTTTCTTCCAGCGCGGTGATTTCGCCGGGAATCTCATCGGTTAGAGCGTCATCGTCCTTTCCGCTGATCCAAATTCCGTCCAGCATCATACATTCATTGATGTTGGCGCGCGTAAGGCGTTCAACGACATAGTTCGGATACTGTGCCGTGAAACGGTTTATGTAGTTGCGTTTAGCGTGAAGCTTTTTACCGGAGAGTTCGGCAAGACGGTCTATGTCATAGATGTAGTCAAAGAGGTCGGGGAACTCTTCGGTTTTGCATTGCCCGGGAAATAGGCGTTCGATAACAGCCGCTTGCTCGGACGATACTCCGCCGACGATGGGAATCTGAGCGATAACTTCGCGCAGTTTGGATTCATCTTCGACACCAAGCGGGTAGCTGTAAACCTTTAAGCCGTCCACATCGAACTCTATTATCAATCCCGGCTGAAGGTCTGCGACACGGATATTATATGGTTTCTGCCAGCAGAGGATATTACCGAAAGTGTAGTCGCTGTTACGGGTATCGGCGGAGCGAATCAGATTGCGAATCCATTCGCCGTCTTCGACCGTTACCGTTCGGAATGGTAAAATAAAAGTCACCTCGTTTGTTTAATGAATAGCAGGGTAATGTATTTGCAAAGGGTTATAATGCGGAGTATTTTGCCTGTATTGATTTCAAGTCAACGAATGTTTCCGGACGCTTGGCTGGGTCACGGAGAAGCGCTGCCGGGTGGTATATAGCGGTGATCTCGCGTCCTCCTAAGAACGGAGTCCATTGACCGTGTTCCCTCGTGATTTTGAAGTCCGGGTTTATCAGACACATAGCGGCGATGCGACCGAGGCAAACGATAAGACGCGGATTGATAAGCTCAATTTGAGCAAAGAGCCATTCGCTGCAAGCCGTGCGCTCGTCCGGCTGTGGGTCGCGGTTGTTAGGCGGTCGGCATTTTACAATGTTTGCAATGTAGATGTCATCGCGCGACAGGTTGATAAGCGCCAGCATTTGGTCAAGAAACTGACCCGCCCGCCCGACAAAAGGTTCGCCGCGCAGGTCTTCCTGCTCGCCGGGACCCTCGCCGATAAACATCAGGTCAGCATTGGGGTTGCCGACGCCGAACACAAGGTTCGTTCGCGTATCCCCCAGCTTACACCGGCGGCATTGCATACATTCGGTTTTTAGTTCGTCCCAAGATTTCATAAATTAGTAGTTAGTAAGTAGTGGTTAGTGATTGGCGGGATTCGGATTGCTGTCTGCGCTCGGCGCGGCAAAAAATTGAGCCAGAGACATATCCGATACTTTAATCCTATCACAAAGATGTGAACAAATCAAATTCTTATTATGAACATTATATCAAATATCATTTTAGATTGCAAGTAAAATATTACGCTTGTTTTTCATTTTCGTTTGTGGTATACTGTTTTGCATAAGGAGATGATAAAGAACAATGGAGGAAGCGAAGCAAAAACGTTCAGGAGTATCGACGACACTTGACAGGCTTACATTCGGAACGCAGGAAGACGCAGATAGAGATTTTACACTTACACGAAAACAACGTAGGATTTTGCCGGAGGGAATTAGGAAACGGGAGCTTTACAAAGACGTTCTTATGATTGCGGGTCCGTCTTTGGCGGAAATGCTGCTGTCGTCACTTGTGCGTATAATCGACCAGATGATGGTCGGAACGCTCGGACCGGAAGCAATCAGCGCGGTAGGGTTGGTGGTTCAGCCAACGTTTTTACTGCAAAGTATAGTGATGTCGCTGAACACCGGCGCAACGGCGATTATTGCCCGGGCGCGCGGCGCTGACGACCGCGACCGCGCAAATTCCGTATTGCGCCAGGCGTTGGTGATAGGCACGTTAATCGGAATCTTCTGTACACTGCTGGGAACATTCGGTTCGCGGTTTATGGTGACGTTTATGGCGGGCGGAAACATCAGTCCGGACATCGTGGAGCAGGGGATTTCATATTTCAGGATACAGAGTTTGACGTTCCTGATTCCGTCGTGGTCATTCTGTATAACGGCGGCGCTTAGGGGAACCGGTAACAGCAAGCCGTGTATGGTATACAACATTGTCGCAAACCTTGTGAATATCGTGATGAACGCATTGCTGATAAACGGACTGTGGATATTCCCGAAGTGGGGAGTTTCCGGCGCGGCTATCGCCACTGCAATCGGTCAGGCGGTAGGAACGGCGATGGCGTTCCGGTGCGTGATAAACGGCAAGTATTACCTGAAATTGAAGATTACACTGAAAAATGTGTTTGAGTTTGACAGAGACGCAGTAAAAGGAATGATGAACGTCGGACTGCCCGCAATGATTGAGCAAATGTTTATGCGTGTCGGACTGATAATCTACAGCAGGACGGTCGCCGGACTGGGCGATATTGACTTTGCTACGCACAATATTTGCCTGTCGGCTCAAACAATGACGATAATGAACGGGCAGGCGTTCGCGGTGAGTGCAACATCGCTGATAGGGCAAAGTTTGGGCAAAAAACGGCTTGATATGGCGGAACATTACGGACGGTACTGCCGTCAGGCTGCACAGGTGATTTCGCTTGTTATAGCGGTTGTGTTCCTGCTGTTCCCGGATCAGATACTGGGGATGTTCCTAAGCGCTCCGGACTCAGGCATGACGGCGGCGGAAGCGGCTCAGCGGCTGTTAGACAATCAGCGTGTGTTAGAAACCGGCAAGAAAGTTATGTTCCTGTTAGCGTTTATGCAGCCGATACAGTGCAGTCAGTTCGTAGTCGGCGGAATTCTTCGCGGAGCCGGAGATACGAAAGTGACGGCAACGATAATTCTGTTCACGACCGTGTTTTTCCGCACGGTGTTAGCGTACTTATTCGTAACGGTGTTCGGCTGGGGGTTGCTTGGCGCATGGATGGCGCATTTAAGCGATCAGGCGGTTAGAACAGGTCTGTTCTTCTGGAGGCTTAATCAGGGCAACTGGAAACGGATAAAATTGTAGCGAGATAGTAATTAGTCAACAGTCGAGAGTAGACAGTGGACGAGGGGCGGAGGAAACGGCGGGCGAGCATTGCTCGCCCCTACGAAAACGGGAGGTAGTCATTAGTCAACAGTCGTGAGTGGACGGGGAAAACGCATAGTAATGGCAAGTTGCAAATGGCAAATTGAAAATGAGGACGGGGAAACGGAAAACGTTAATCATTAAATATTAGCTACTAATCATTACGCAAGCATTATGGCACAAAGTTTCTGTTTTGTCAAGAGGATATTCGCGTGCAATCGTAAATAATTTGTGAACATTATTATTGTTCTTTGATGGATTGACAGATTTGGATAACAGTGGTAGTATATAATAAATAAGTAAATTACAGGTTGAGGGGTTAGACAATGACGCAAAGGAAATCACGGTTTAGTTCGCTGTTCGGCGTAAAGGATATGACAAACGGCAACCCGCTGTCGCTGATGCTGCTGTTCTCGCTTCCGCTGCTTATCGGCAATGTAGCGCAGATGCTGTATACGGTAATCGACGGAGTTATACTGGGCAATATGATAGGTAAGGAGGCGCTTGCCTCCGTTGGAGTAAGCGCGCCGATTCAGCAGCCGTTCAACACATTTTTTATGGCGGTCGGAGTTGGCGCGACGGTAATGGTGTCGCAGTACTTCGGCGCTAAGGACAGGGAGCGGCTGTCGTTAGCGACAGGAACGTCGCTCGTGTTAACGCTGATAGTAACGGTTTTCATAACGGTAGTAGGCATACCGGTATCCGGCTTTTTCCTTGAGGCGACCAATGCGGGTCATCCCGGTGAACCGCTGTTCGATTATGCGAAGCAGTATCTTCAAATAACGTTTGCCGGAGCAATAGGATTAGGCTTTTACAACATACTTTCCGGAATCCTGCGCGGACTCGGCGACGCTATTTTTCCGTTTATCGTTTTGGTTGCGACAAGCCTTCTGCACATAGCGCTGGACTTTCTGTTCGTAGGACCGCTTGGTATGGGCGTAGCCGGAGCGGCTTGGTCTACGCTTATTGCGCAGTACATAAGCGCCGCCGCGTGTTTGTGGCGGCTGGTAAGGATGAAGTCAACTTTGGAACTCAGCCGCAGGACGCTGCGCCCCAATAAGGCTATGGCAGTACAAATGATAAAAATCGCGCTGCCGGCAGGAATTATGCAATGGGTGTTATCCGCCGCCGCTTTGTTCGTGCAGTCGCTTATCAACAGCATTCAGGTTGTAAGCGCGGCAACCGGTATAGCGACGAACGCAATATTCCTCGCGGCGAATACCGCCGTCACTCGTATAGACGGCTTAGCCAATTTGCCGAGCCAAGCGTTCTCTATGGCGGGGTCAACGTTCGCGGGGCAGAATATCGGCGCGGGACGGCTTGACCGCGTTAAGCAGGGATTCCGTATAATCTTCATATTGTCTATGGCGGTGGAGCTTGTGCTGTTTGTGCTTATATACATATTCGCGCCGGAGCTTGTGAAGATGTTTATTTCGATGTCAGATCCGGACGCCAAAACGATATTGGAACTCGGCGCGCACGTTGTGCGGATCAACGTATGGAACTTCCTGATAATGGTGGTCGTACAGTCTACAAACGGGGTTATCCGCGGAGCCGGAGATACGGTCGCGGTAATGATATTTACGCTGATTGCAACGGTCGGCGTCCGTATTCCTATCGCGTATATTTGGGTAATGAACGACAAATCGGCAATGTTCCCGAACGGCGGTCCTGACGGAGTATTTTGGTCGATGGTTATCGGGTTCAGCGTTGCGGCGGCGCTGTGTATGATTTACTATGTATCCGGCCGCTGGAAGAAGAAAGCGGTCGTAGACGCCGGCTACATCGCAGAGGAAAACGAGAAAGAATAACTATCGTTTGCCGCTAAAGCGGTTGACAAATTAGTATGGGCGTAGTATAATGCGCGTATGACAACAAAAAAGATAAAGATAGTTTCTGTTGCCGCTATCCTGCTTGCTACGATGATCTGGGGAAGCGGTTTTGTGGTGATGAAGAACGCACTGGATTTGATTTCGCCGCTGTATCTGATTGCGGCACGCTTCACGCTTGCAGGAGTTATCGGCGCAATTATATTTTTACCGAGAATACGGAAACTGAAATTCCGTGATATTAAGACCGGGATGCTATGCGGAGTTGCCCTTGCGGCGGCATATATCCTGCAAACATACGGACTGATGTATACGTCGGCAAGCAATAACGCGTTTCTGACAACGACTTATGTAGTTGCGGCTCCCTTTATCTTTTGGATGTTCCGGCGCGGGAAAATAACGGTGCGCGACTTTGTTGCGGCGGCTGTCGCTCTTGCCGGAGTTGCTATGGTATCGCTGAACAGCGGCTTATCGTCATTCCGAATCGGAGACCTCTGGACTATCCTATGCGGAGTAGCGTTCGCTGTACACATCTTTGCCGTAGACTGCAATACAGAGGGACGCGATATTATTTCGTTCACTATTATGCAGATGGCGGGCGCGGCGGTTGTAAGCTGGGCTGCCGCGATAATCTTTGAGGGCGCGCCTCCTAAAAGCATTATAAGCGACAGAACGGTTATACTAAGCCTACTGTATCTTTCGGCGTTTAGCACGATGTTCGCGTTTGTGGCACAGGTATCGGCACAGAAGCATCTTAGTTCGCTGACGGCGTCATTACTGTTGTCATTGGAGTGCGTGTTCGGCGCTTTCTTTTCTATCCTGCTACTCGGAGACCCGTTCACGCTTAAACTGATTATTGGATTTGCGTTGATTTTCGGCGCGATAGCAATCTCGGTACTGAGATATCCGCCGAAAACTGCGAAAGGCGAAGAATCGCCGGAAAGGGGATAGCTATGTTAATGTTAGCTTTCAGCGGCGTTATGACTGCCGCGCTCGTATTCTTAGTTTTGGGAATTATCCTAATAATCGCGGAGTGCTTTATCCCGGGATTTGGAATATTCGGGATACTCGGAATCGTTTCGTTAGTGGTTGCGATTATCCTGTTTTCAAGCAATTGGTGGCAAGCGGCTATATTAATCGTAATTCTGCTTGCGGTAGTTATTGCGGCGCTTGCAATATTATCGCGCCTGGCGGCGCAGGGTAAGCTTCAGCATAACCTGTTCCTGCGTACATCAACAAGTTCAGCTCTTGGCTTTGACAGCGCGCGCGATTTCAGCGGGCTGGTCGGCTTTGACGGTATTGCCCAGACTGTTCTGCGACCCGCAGGAGTTGCGCTGATTCGCGGAGCGCGTTACGACGTAGTCACTCAGGGCGAGTACATAGAGAAAGGTTCGCGCCTTATAGTTACCTCCGTTGAAGGTAACCGCATAGTCGTTGAAAAGAGAGTATAAAGCTATGACTGACAGGCATACGTCAACCGAAAATTACAGTCCGGCTCAAACGTATCTGCGCGTTGCGTCCGCGTGTCCGGAAGTTGCTGTCTATAATCCGTTCGGGAATACGGAGCGCATTACAGAGCTTTACGAAACTGCCGCAGAAAAAGGCGCAAGTCTTGTTGTTTTTCCGGAGTTATCCGTGACGGGGTATTCGTTGGGTGATTTAGTCACGCGCACCGCACTTCTGCGAGACACCCGGCTTGCGCTGTTAAAGCTCTCCGCCGTGACACTTAATAAAAACTGCGCAATGGTGGTTGGGCTTCCGCTTACACAAACCGACCTTAACGCCGCCCCGTCTGATAATATCTACAACTGCGCCGCTCTGCTTGCCGACGGCGAAGTAAAAGGCGTGGTCGCTAAATCGCATCTGCCGTCCTATGACGAGTTCTATGAAAACCGTTGGTTCGTTCCGGCGGAAAGCAATAATCTGCTGTTTGAAATCGACGGCGCGCTGATAGGAATAGAAATCTGCGAGGACGCGTGGGTATCAAGCCCTCCGTCAGAAACTCTTGCCGCTATGGGCGCGAATATAATCGTTAACCTGTCCGCCTCACCGGAAAAAATCGGGATGGCGCAATACAGGCGCGATCTTGTCAAAACGCTATCATCTCGGTTGATTGCCGGTTATGTTTATGCCGGATGCGACTCCAGCGAAAGCACCTCTGAGGTAGTAATGGGCGGACATCAGCTGATTAGCGCCAACGGGCAAATCCTTGCGGAAAAGCAACCGTTCGGCGCTCAGCGTCTGATGTTTGCGGATATAGATTTAGAACACCTTGCGTTCGACCGGCGCAAGCGCAGATTCGGCTCATCAGACCTGCGCAAACCGGGCAACACGGCAACCGTTATACGCACAAATATAAAACGCGTGCAGACTGACATACTGGCAAAAATAGACCGCAACCCTTTCCTGCCGGAGGAGAGTACAAACAACCGCGCTAACCGTATAGAAGAACTTCTGTCGATTCAGACTGAGGGACTGTACCGACGGATGAAGAAAACCGGGCTTGGCTCGGTTCTCGGGCTTAGCGGAGGATTAGACAGCACCCTTGCGGTATTGATTATGGTTCGCGCGGCGAAGAAAATCGGCGGCAATCTTTCAGATAAAGTCCATACGCTGATTATGCCGGGACCCGCCAGCAGCGGTCAAACGCAAAGTAACGCCGCAAAGCTCGCACAGGGGCTTGGCGTGACTTGTCTTGTGTCTCCGATTGCTGAGAGCGTAACTGCGGAGCTTAACGCGCTCTCTCACGACAGTGCGGATCAAAATGTCACTTATGAGAATGTTCAGGCACGATTGCGGACTTTGCGTCTTTTTAACTACGCCAACGAACACGGTTTAATGGTTATCAACACCAGCGATATGAGCGAAGCCGCGCTCGGGTGGAGTACCTACGGCGGTGATCAAACCGGAAATTACGGCGTTAATTGCGGATTACCCAAAACTGTCGTGCGTGAAGCTATACGCTATCTTTCCGGACAAGAAGAGTACGCCGCGGTAAAAACGGTTCTGCTTGACGTCATCGACACGCCTATTTCGCCGGAGCTTACCACCAGCGGCAATGGAATAACCCAGCTTACTGAGGATAAAATCGGTCCGTATGCCCTGCACGACTTCTTCCTTTATTATTTTGTCAGGCGCGGCGATTCTCCGGAGAAAATCGCTTATTTGGCTAAATACGCGTTCGCCGGAGAATACTCCGGGGAAACCGTAGATAAATGGCTTGGGGAGTTCTTGCGCCGTTTCACGCGCAATCAGTTCAAGCGCGACACTATGCCTAACGGTCCTAAAGTCGGCGCAGTCGCCCTTAGTCCGCGCGGCGACTGGCGTATGCCGAGTGACGTATAAAATCAGCGGTTAATATGTAAAATCAGTAGTTAGCGGCGGTATAAATTTATACCGTCGCTAACTACTTGCATTTACTTTTCTTTCGACCTTACCAACAACGCCGCAAAGAACGAGAACACTACTGCGGCGGCAATTCCTGCCGCGCAGGCGGTTATACCGCCGCTAAGAACTCCTATAAGACCATGTTCATCGACAGCTTCCCGAACCCCTTTTGCGAGGGCATTTCCGAATCCAAGCAGAGGAACTGTTGCGCCTGCTCCGGCAAAATCCACAAGCGGCTCATATAACCCTACTGCGCCGAGTATAACACCTACTACAACATAGCTCGTTAAAATCTTCGCCGGAGTCAAATTAGTTTTATCTATCAATATCTGCGCGAACCCGCACAAAACTCCGCCGACTAAAAACGCTTTGATAAGTGAAATAATCATTGGTCGCCCCCCGCATCCTCCGGAAAATTCTCAATCGAAACCGCATGGCAAATGCCGGGAATACTCTCCCCCTGACCTGATGTGATTGCACTCATCAGCGCGCCCGTTCCGGCGAATAACAACTTATTTACCGCGCCGGAGCGCATCTCGTTCAGCAGATAGCTGCACAACACTGACGCGCTGCAGCCGGCTCCGGAACCGCCGGAGTGAACGTCCTGTGTTTCACGGTCATAAATCAGAAGTCCGCAATCATTGTAATTTGTAAGTTCCGTACCGCTCTTGCTGAAGAAATCCGTCACAATGTCAAACCCGATTTTAGCGAGATCGCCGGTAACGATAAGGTCATAATAGCTTGGGTCGCGTCCGGTATCCTCAAAGTGCTGATAAAGCGTTTCATAAGCCGCGACAGCCATTGCCGCGCCCATATTAGCCGCGTCTTTAATTCCCGCGTCGCGGATTATTCCCGGCGTCGCGGATGTAATGCGCTGTACGAGTTTTGGCTTTGCGCTTTCTTCACCGCCGTTTGCAATAGCCGAATCCGAAGCGGTAATGACAACCGCGCCCGCGCCGGTTACTGTCCACTGTGCGGTAGGCGTCCGTTGCCCGCCATATTCTAACGGCAGACGGAACTGCCGCTCCGCGCTGCAAAAATGGGAACTCGCCGCCGCCGCTCCGCACTTGATAAACCCGCCGTCAACTGCCATAGCGGCAAGGATAATCGCCTCGGCAAACGTACTGCACGCTCCGTACAGCCCGAAGTAAGGCACTCCCTCATACCTCGACCCGAACGACGACGCGGTACACTGATTTTGCAGGTCTCCCGCAAAAATCATACCAAGCTCTGAAACGGAGATTTTTGCTTTGGTCAGCGCCAGCTCCAACGTGTGCCGGTGCAGTTCCGCCTCCGCTTTTTCCCATGTCGATTGCCCAAAATACGCGTCGTCTGACAGATAGTCAAAATAACGTGCCAGCGGACCATCCGCTTCCTTCGCGGCTCCCGCGCTTGCCCATGCCGATATTTTAGGCGCGGTTTCAAACCTGAAACTTCCTTTGCCAATGTATTTAGCAGACATTTTCTCACCTCAAACTTAGTATGCACAAAATTCGGAGAAGTCTGCAAAAGATATTTTGGTAATTTATGGATTATAAATCAATAGCATAGGCCGCTTTTAACGGCAGCCTATGCCTGACTATTATCTGATTAGTCTCACCGCTGCAAAATGCTCTTGCAAGCAGGGAGTTAGTGTGTCCGTTAAGCCGACTAAATAGTCTGCCAGAAAAGATTACATTTTTACAACAGGGAACCAAAGTTCATACTTAAAATTTGGCTTGGGCATATCACGTTCTGGATAAACCTCAATATCGGGAATATCTTCATCCGCACGGCGATACCCTGACGATGGCAACCATTCTTTCCAAAAGCGACCCGATAACTCCATTAGGTCACCCTCTTGTTCGAGAACCGCCCATGTAGCGGCTTTAACCTTATACGATTCCAACCCTTGCGGTACAGCTTTCGTTGTTGCGGCAGCTATGTAATAATCAAACTCGTGTTTGCCATTGAAGTCCGCGCACAGACCGATGAAGCCTTGCGGTTCCGTATCCATAAGCGACAGCAATGTTTTGTAAGTTTCTTTCAGTGTCTCATCCCAAAAATTCGGGATCAAATTGACAACCGCATCGCTACGAAACGTCCTCTTGATACCCGCGACGGTGAACACGGGCTTTTGCTCAATTCTGATTTTCATCTCTGTATCTCCTTTAAGTTGAATTAGAACTGAGATACGCGGATAGGTAGTCAACGGAATCTTGCGGCTTCTTGCGTATGTCGGAGGAACCTTGTGCTGACCCTGAAAAGTCCTGTTAAAGGCAGTCGGGGAGGAATAACCATATTTCAGCGCGATGTCGATAATTTTAACGTCGCTGTTCTGAAGCTCCAGCGCGGCAAGCGAAAGTCTCCGTCGGCGGACATACTCACCCGGTTGTATTCCTGTAATCATCAGGAACATATTTGAAAATCCGTTTGCCGAACAGTACGCCAGTTTCGCCGCCTGTTTCATGTCAATCTCCCTGTCAAGGTTAGCTTCGAGATAGTCAATAGCTTGATTCATCCGCTTTGTCCAATCCACTGCGTAATCTCCTTTCGCTTGTCAGTATAACAGGGACGAGAACCGGTGTCCTCTCTTTTACCACAAAATAATGCGAAGTAATTATTCTATTTTACAATAAATAAAAAAGCAAACGCGAACACCTGCCCGACAAAAAATCGGGTCGGGTTCGCATTGTAACTATTGGCGGAGAAGCAGGGATTTGAACCCTGGCGCGGCTTATCACCGCCTACTCCCTTAGCAGGGGAGCCCCTTCGGCCACTTGGGTACTTCTCCAATTCCTTTTGCTAATTTAACATACCTATACGCATTTGTCAAGTCTTTTTTGAAATTAGGATATTTCTGAAAAATTCACAGTTTGTTTACGATTGCACCTTGACTTTTAGGACTGCTCGTGATATAATACACTTTAGTAAACCTCCAAAACATAATTGGCTGTTTCGTCGGTCATATTGTTACGGTTATTGTAGTCCCCAACCCCTCGCGGCTTTGCAGTTCCACCGTACCTCCGTGAATCATCACGATGTGCTTGACGATCGCTAAACCTAAGCCCGTGCCGTCTATCTTCTTTGAGCGCGATTTGTCCGCGCGGTAAAAACGCTCAAACACGCGGTCCTGCGCTTCACGAGGAATTCCTATGCCGGTATCGGAAACTGTAACCGTCACGCGCCCATCGGACGCCGAAACACCGACGCTTACGCTGCCGCCGGAATTATTGTACTTTACAGCGTTGTCGATAAGGTTGTACAGCATCTCATATATCAGTGTGTAATCCGCTTTTACAGACGCTCCGCTGTCTCCGGCGACTTGGACGCTGATGTTATTTTCCGCTGCTTTTAGGGCAAGAGCCGCCGCAACGCTTTCAGCCGCCGCAAACACGTTCACATCCTCAAACGATTCGGAACCTTTGCCCTCGTCAAGTTTGGAGATAAGCATTATATCTTCAATCAGCGAAATCAGCCGTGCAGCCTCATCCTTTATTTTTCCGGCGAATACGTCGCGGTCTGCGTCCTTTATCATCCCGTTGCACAGCATTTCGGCATAGCCGGAAATACTCGTAAGCGGAGTTTTCAGTTCGTGCGATACATTCGCGGAAAACTCACGGCGCAGAGCTTCGCCAGCCGCCTTATCCGTTATGTCTAATATAAGGATAATAGCTTCCCCGCCCGGCACAGGACTGAATATGAACCGGCAGGTCTTACCGGGATACTCTTTGACAGTTTCGCCGCGGCAGCCGTCAAGCGCTTTGCGCGTGCCGTTCAGGATTTCCATATCGCGGATTATTTCTAACAGGTTGCCGCCGGGCGCGGCGTGTTCCGCGCCTAACAGCGAGGTCGCGCTCTTGTTGATGGAGATGACCTCCCCTTTGCCGCCGACTAACACAAGCCCCTCATTCATATTATCTATAATAGCGTCAATTGTGGCGGAGTGCCGTTGCAGTGCGTCTAACTGCTCTGATAACTGATTTCTCTGCTTCTCAATGGTTACAATAAAAGGAGCGAATTCATTATACGGCGCGGTAAGCTTGCCGTCCGTATCAATATCATTGAACGGCGCGGCAATCCGGCGTGTTACTATTCCGGAAAGCATATATCCGATTATAAATACCGCTATTGCGGCGCAAATAACGGCAGGAAACGCTTTCCCGAACATTCCCCAAATGCTTTGCGTGGTCTTGGATAACCGCAGAATATATCCGTCCGTCAGCCTAACGGCATAGTAAAAAGTCTCTTTGCCGAGCGTAGCGGATATGCGCCGGCTCTCGCCGAATCCGATTTCTGCGGCGGAGGCTACCTCTTCACGCGAAAGATGATTCTCCATATTTGCCGCATCTGCATTGTTGTCGTAGACAACAGAGCCGTCAGAGGCAATCAGCGTTGCCCGTATATCGTCAGGGCGCAGTTCCCGTATCTCACGCATCACGGATACAGAATCCGACTTACGGTATACTTCTGTCTGAGTATGGATACTGCTCTGTGCCAAGTCAGAGAACCGTCCGTAAAATACCGCTCCAAGCGCCGCCGACACGAGTACTATCGTTATCAGCGTGATTAGCAGCATTCCGCCAAAAATACGTCTGTTCAACGTTAACCCTCCGCCTTGTAACCGACATTCCGTACAGTTTTTATTATGCCGCCGCCCTCGCCGAGCTTCTGACGGAGCGACTTGACGTGCATATCGACAGTGCGGCTCTCGCCGCCGTAGTCATAGCCCCAAACTTGGTCAAGAAGCCTGTCGCGCGTCAGCACGATTCCCGCGTTTATCATCATATAGTGCAGAAGCTCAAACTCCTTATACGTAAGTGCAACTTCCTTGCCGTGTACCGAAACTGTGCGTCTGGCAGGGTCAAGCGTAACGCTGCCCGACGTAATACCGCCGGTATTATCCTCACCGCCTTTATAGCGGCGCAGCACGGCGCGAACTCTGGAAATCAATTCCATAACAGAAAACGGTTTGGTAATGTAATCGTCCGCACCGAAGTCAAGACCCTTAACCCGGTCAAGCTCTGAATTTTTCGCGGTCAGAATAATGACGGGAATGTCCGAGATTTTCCCGTTTTGGCGCATTTTTTTCAATATTGAAATCCCGTCTTCTCCGGGTAGCATAAGGTCAAGTAACGCCATATCCGGAGTGCGGATTTTCAGAGCGGAAAAGAACGCCTCTCCGTCTTGAAAACAATCAGCCTCAAATCCGGATGAGGTTAGCGCATATGTTACCATCTCCCGGATGTTGTCATCATCTTCTACTACATATATTCTATGCAAAATATCCCTCCAAGATTAGCATACAGTGTTTAGTAGCTAATATAACGCGGCGTCATAATACCTGTATTTCTTTGTGTTTGCCGGTGATGGAGAATATGACCCATTCGGCAATGTTTTGAGCGTGGTCGCCGATACGCTCAAAATATTTGGCAATTTGCAGGAGGTCTAACGCCTGCTCGCCGTTGGCAACGTCATGGTGTATAAGGTCAATCATATCGTTTTTGACGGTCATAAATAAACCGTCCACAATATCATCGTAGGCAATGACCGCCTCCGCAAGAGCGAGATCCTTTTTAACGAACGCGTCAATAGCGTCCGATACCATCTTAATAGTTGCCTCCGCCATCTTCGGAATGTTCGTAAGCTTGGTGATATACTCCTGACCGGCAAGATACACGCAAAGCTCGGATATATCCGCCGCCTGATCGCCGATACGCTCCATATCAGTTATCATCTTAAGCGCGGTGGAGATTTGGCGGAGGTCGCGCGCAACCGGCTGCTGATTAAGCAGAAGTTTAAGGCACGCGCTTTCTATCTCTTTTTCCTTTTCGTTTACCGCGTCATCGCCGTGACGGACTTTGTCCGCAAGTTCGATGTCCTGATTAACAAGAGCCTTTACCGCGCCGGCGATAGCGGTTTCTATCAACGCGCCCATTTCAATAAGGCTTGTATTCAGATTTGATAGTTGTTCGTCAAAACGTTTTCGCATTATCCGAACCTCCCTGTAATATAATCCTCAGTGCGTTTGTCACCCGGCATAGAGAACATTGTTTCGGTATCTCCGTATTCAATAACATCTCCAAGCAGAAAGAACGCTGTTTTGTCACTGATTCTTGTCGCCTGCTGCATATTATGAGTCACGATAATAATACTATAATTGTCACGCAAAGTCAACAGCAGGTCTTCGATTTTGCCGGTAGATATGGGGTCAAGAGCGCTGGTCGGTTCGTCCATAAGCAGGACTTCGGGCGATACGGCAAGAGCGCGGGCTATACACAGCCGCTGCTGCTGACCTCCGGACAGCCCAAGCGCGGACTTCTTCAGGCGGTCTTTGACTTCATCCCAAATCGCCGCGCCGCGCAAGGAGCTCTCGACGATTTTATCCAGTTCCACCTTAGATTTGACGCCGTGCGTGCGCGGTCCGAACGCTATGTTGTCGTAGATGCTCATCGGGAACGGGTTCGGTTTTTGAAATACCATTCCAACGCGCTTGCGCAGTACGTTAACGTCCATATTGCCGTAAACATCCTCGCCGAACAGTTTCACTGCTCCGGTTATCTTACAGCCCTCTATAAGGTCGTTCATGCGGTTAAGCGTTTTCAAAAGCGTTGATTTTCCGCAGCCTGACGGACCGATAAACGCGGTGATCTTTTTTTGCGAAATCGCCATAGAAACACTTTTCAAAGCTTGAAAATCGCCATAGTAAAGATTCAGGTTTTCGATATTGAAACAGTTCATATCTTACCTCCAAGCCGCCTCGCCGCCATAGCGGACGCGGCGTTGATAAGCACGACCACAACCAGCAGTACTACGGCGGTAGCATATCCCTCCCCGGTGTGCAAACCCTCGCTGGAGAGCGCGTACATATGGACGGACAGAGTACGCGCGCTGCGCGTCAGGTCTGCCGGCACCTGAGCAACCGTGCCGGCGGTGTAGATAAGCGCCGCTGTCTCGCCGACAATCCGCCCGACCGCAAGTATTATTCCGGCTAATATACCGGGCATTGCGGCAGGGAGAACGATTTTGAATACCGTTCTCAGCCGCCCCGCGCCTAATCCGAACGAGCCTTCACGGTAGGTATCCGGAACGGATTTCAGAGCCTCTTCAGCGGAGCGCATGATAAGCGGCAGAATCATTATAGACAGCGTACACGCACCGGCAATTACGCTGAATCCCCATCCGAGATAGGTCACGAAGAACAGCATTCCGAACAGCCCGTATACTATTGACGGAATACCGGACAGGGTCTCCGTAGTGAGTCTGACAAGAGTGACCGCTTTGTTTCCGCG
>JAITQY010000075.1 GCA_031288675.1 Oscillospiraceae bacterium
AGAAAAATATTAAAATAAATACGGAAGAAATCAGAAGAATAGCAGGCTTTTTCTCCTTAAATCTGTTGCTGAAAAAGTCCGGCAGCGTAATAGAGTTGTTTGCCACCTGCGAATACTTACGCAGACGCTTTGACACAAATAACCAGTTCAGGTATGTACCCAACGCAAGTCCTACAGCAGTCCAAAACGCTTCGGCAATACCGCTCCAGTACGCAACGCCCGGCAAGCCCATAAGCAGCCAGCCTGACATATCGCTCGCCTCCGCGCTGAACGCCGCCACCCACGGTCCTAAACCGCGTCCGCCAAGAAAATACTCGTCTGAGTTTTTACTTGCGCGCTTCATAAAGTAAACGCCTATCACGACCATTGCCGCCATATAGACGCACATCGCAATCAGGTTTTGAATTTGTGCACCAGTCATATCTTTACCTCATTTCTATTTTTATGGCTGTTTTCCGAATTATAGCACACTACCGATACCGCTGTCAAGTCAAATATACCATAGCAGACAATTACATCTTGTTTTCTGATTCTTTTTTCAGTTTTTGTAATACTTCATTAAAATCACTCACGCCAAGATCGCCCTCTGACCTTGAGCGCACGCTTACCGTTCCCGCTTCCGCTTATTTGTCCCCGACTACAAGCATATTCGGAATTTTCTGCAACTGAGCTTCACGAATTTTGAACCCTATTTTTTCATTCCGCAAATCAGCTGATGCGCGCAGTCCTGCCATCCTAAGCTCCGTTACAAGTTTGTTCGCATAGTCCCCCGCCCTATCTGTAATCGGCAGCACCGATACCTGCAACGGTGAGAGCCATAACGGCAGTGCGCCTGCATATTTTTCAATAAGCAGAGCAAGTGTGCGTTCATAGCAGCCTACACTTGTGCGGTGAATAACATAGGGATTAACTTTTTCCCCGTTCGCCTCAGTGTATACCATTCCAAACTGCTCCGCAAGCTGAAAGTCGATTTGTATGGTTATAAGGGTATCTTCTTTGCCGTGTACGTTTCTGATTTGAATGTCAAGTTTAGGTCCGTAGAAAGCCGCCTCGCCGTCGGCTTCATAATAGTCTACGCCAATGTTGTCAAGTATGCCGCGCATTGTATTCTGGACGCTTTCCCACTGCTCTTTGCCGCCGATATATTTTGAGCTGTCATTCTCATCCCATTTGGAAAACCTATATGATACGTCCTCGTATAATCCAAGCGTTTTGAGCATAAAAATCGCAAGTTCCAAACATCCCTTGAATTCATCTTCAAGCTGGTCAGCGCGGACGGCAAGATGACCCTCGCTTATGGTAAACTGACGCACACGTATTAATCCGTGCATTTCTCCCGACGCTTCATTTCTAAAGAGGGTTGAAGTTTCACTGTATCTAAGCGGCAAGTCACGATATGAACGCGGTTTAGCAAGGTATACCTGAAACTGAAACGGGCAAGTCATCGGGCGCAGTGCAAACACTTCGTTCCGCTCATCTTCAAGGTCGCCCTCACCCATAATAAACATTCCCTCGCGATAATGCTGCCAGTGACCGCTGACCTTATATAGTTCTCGTTTAGCAAAATAAGGAGTTTTTGTAATAAGGTAACCGCGGCGTTCTTCCTCGTCCTCAACAAAACGCTGAAGTATTTGTATAACTTTCGCACCGTTTGGCATCAGAATAGGCAACCCCTGACCAATCAGTTCGCTTGTCGTAAAATATTCCAGTTCACGTCCCAGCTTGTTATGATCACGCTTTTTTGATTCTTCAAGGAAGTTAAGATGTTCTTCTAACTCCTCTTTGTTATTGAACGCCAGACCATAAATGCGCTGAAGCATTTTGCGGTTGCTGTCACCGCGCCAGTAAGCGCCTGTAGCGTTCATAAGTTTAACGGCGTTTGCTTTAAGACGCCCGGTGTGCGATACGTGAGGTCCGGCACAGAGGTCGGTGAACTCCCCCTGTTTATAGAAGCTGATGACTGCGTCCTCAGGCAAATCGTTGATAAGTTCCTGCTTGTATGGTTCGTCTTTCATAAGTTCTAGAGCCTCCGCGCGCGGAAGCTCAAAACGCTCAATTTTGAGGTTTTCCTTGATGATTTTTTTCATCTCGTCATAGATAGCCTCAAGCTGTTCAGTACCGAACGTTATATCGCTGTCTATATCATAGTAAAAACCGTCTGCAATAGCGGGTCCTATTGCAAGTTTGCTGTTAGGGTACAACCGTTTGACCGCCTGAGCCATAACATGTGAAGCGGAATGGCGTATAACTTGTAAGTCGTTGTTCATCATCACATTCTCCCTTTTATACATACCAATGTCTTATACCACAAAACGAGTTAAAAGTCAATAGCAACATTTTAACAAGAAGCTGTGATTAATATCGGTTATCAAATATACGGGTGGTTTTTTTCTCGCTGCGAGGAAGCTCACCGAGACTTACGGCGTGAGTTTCCGGAGTGCTGCCGACCTTAGATTTGAATACTTCCGCGACTTGTTTTTCAAGCGCTTTACGCTCCGCAGCGCCGCTTACCGCAGTTTCAAAGAACAGGCGCATAATGTCACGGCCATTCAGGTGATCTATAATGATTTGATATTCGCTGGAGACGCCATCCACTCCCGTCAGAACGCCGTCCACAAGCGCAGGGAATATGATAGTGCCTTTTACCTTAATCATATCGTCACTGCGCCCGATAAGCGTGGAAATGCGCGGGAATTTCGAGCCGCATTTGCATTCCCCGGTTATTTCCCGGGTAAGGTCGTGAGTACGGTAGCGCACAAGCGGCGCACCCTCCTTTTGCAGGGTCGTGATAACAAGCTCCCCGCTCTCCCCTTCCGCGACGGGCTTCAATGTTTTGGGGTCGATTATCTCATAGTAAAGATAATCCGTCCACATATGCATTCCGTCCTCTTCCGGGCATGATATTCCGATACCCGGACCATAGCACTCTGTAAGTCCATAGATGTCGTAAAGTTCCACGCCGAGTTCGTCAGCAATTCTGGCACGCATTTTATCTCCCCAACGCTCCGAACCTATAATTCCCTTCCGGAGCTTAATTTTGTCCTTGATGCCGCGCTTTTCAATTTCTTCAGCGAGCAGAAGCGCATAGGAAGAAGTTGCCGTCAGTACCGTTGAGCCAAGATCAATCATCATCTTAATTTGCTTGTCAGTATTTCCGGGTCCCATCGGGATTGTCATAGCGCCGAGTTTTTCCGCGCCGAGCTGAAACCCGATCCCTGCCGTCCAAAGTCCGTAACCCGGAGTGATATGTATGCGGTCGGCACGCGTTACGCCAGCCATCTCATAGCACCGCGCGAACATCGCAGCCCAGTCGTCTATGTCCTTTTGAGTATATGGTATTATCACCGCCGTTCCTGTGGTACCGCTGCTGCTGTGAATGCGCACAATCTCTTCGTTAGGCACTGCGGAAAGTCCAAGCGGATATGCGGCACGCAGGTCTTCCTTGTCACTGAACGGCAGCTTTTGAAAATCTGATTCAGTCTTAATCTCATCCGGCTCAATATCCGCAAGCAGTTTGCCATAGTATTCGCTTTTCTTGGCGTGAGCAATGTTACTGCGGATTTGCGATAAAATCTCTTCTGTGAATTTCATATCCTAATCTCCTTATATTTGTGGTCAGGGCGAACCCTGCTCCTACACATAGTTTCAACTGACGTCAAGCAGTTCAAGGTACTTCCATCCGTCTTCTGCAATGTGGTCTTTGCGTCCCTGCAGGTTATCGCCAAGCAGCAAATCGAACGTATCCGCAGTGACCTCAAAATCAGACGGAGTAACCTTAATCAGGCGGCGTGACTGAGGGTTCATAGTAGTAAGCGCCATCATCTCCGCATCATTTTCACCGAGACCTTTAGAACGGTTAATTTGCGTCTTGGTGTTACTAAGCTTGGCAGTTATTTCGCTTTTTTCGCGGTCAGAGTAAGCAAAATAGGTGTTTTTACCAGCGACTATTTCGTAAAGCGGACTTTCCGCAATATAGACATATCCTTGTTCGATAAGCGTAGGCGTTAAGCGGTACAGCATTGCGAGAATAAGGGTACGAATCTGGAATCCGTCAACATCCGCATCGGTACATATGATTACCTTGCTCCATCGGAGTTTATCGACGTCGAATTCAGGAATGTCGCTTACTTTTTTTGTTTTAACTTCAACTCCGCAGCCAAGAACTTTAAGCAAATCAGTTATAATTTCATTTTTGAAAATCTTATCGTAATCAGCTTTCAGACAATTAAGAATTTTACCGCGCACCGGCATAATACCCTGAAACTCCGCATCACGGCTCATCTTACAGCTGCCGAGAGCGGAATCGCCCTCTACTATGTAGAGTTCCCGCTTGTCTATATCCTTCGTGCGGCAATCCACAAACTTATTTACGCGTGTCACGAGATCCATTGAGCCGCTAAGTTTCTTTTTGATGTTAAGGCGAGCTTTCTCCGCACTCTCGCGGCTGCGTTTGTTTATGAGTACCTGATTAGTAATCTTCTCCGCGTCAGACGCGTTTTCTATGAAATAAATCTCCAAACGGGACTTGAAGAATTCTGTCATCGCGTCCTGAATGAATTTGTTAGTAATAGATTTTTTCGTTTGGTTCTCGTAGGACGTCATTGTGCTGAAGCAATTAGTAACCAGTACAAGGCAATCCTGAACATCAACGAAAGTAATTTTGCTTTCATTTTTTTGGTACTTATTTGTCTTTTTGATATAGGCATCAATCGCGGATACAAAAGCGGATTTAGCCGCTTTTTCGGGCGCGCCCCCATGTTCAAGCCAACTGGAGTTATGATAATACTCAATAGCGTTAACTATATTGGAAAACGCGAACGCGGCTGAAAATTTCGCCTTGTACTCCGGCTTGTCCGCACGGTCGCGTCCCTTGCGTTCCGCTTCAATGAAGTGTGGGGCGGTAAGCGCGTCCCCGCCTATAATCTCCGTTACATAGTCAACTATTCCGTTTTCGTAAGCAAATGTTTCTTCCGCAAATTTTCCCGGCTCAGTCTCGCTGCGTAATATGAAGCTTACACCCGCATTGACTACCGCCTGACGCTTCAGCGTATCCGCAAAATATTCCAACGGAACGTCAATATCTGTGAACACGTCCAAATCCGGTTTCCAGCGGATAAGCGTACCGGTACGCTGACGCTTGGCAGTATCCGGCTCGCTTTTCAGCCCGCCTGCGTTTTCGCCTTTCTCAAAATGCAGGTCAAAAATCTTCCCGTCGCGCTTAACGGTCACGTCCATATATTCCGAAGCGTACTGTGTAGCGCAGGATCCAAGACCGTTCAATCCAAGCGAATACTCATAATTATCGCCGCTGTTGTTGTCGTATTTACCGCCTGCATATAGTTCGCAGAAAACAAGCTCCCAGTTATAGCGTTCCTCTGAAACATTCCAGTCCACCGGACAGCCGCGCCCAAAATCTTCCACGCTTATGATTTGGTCGAGGTAACGCGTGACTACGATGCGTTCGCCGTATCCTTCACGCGCTTCATCAATCGCGTTGGATAGAATCTCAAATACGGCGTGTTCACAGCCCTCTAAGCCGTCCGAGCCGAATATAACGCCGGGACGCTTACGGACTCTGTCCGCGCCTTTTAACGCTGATATAGATTCGTTAGTGTACAATACGCTTCTCCTTGAATTTTCTTTAGTGATGCTATTATTGAGGTTACGCTAAATATGCAAAATGGATTTTGCAACGCTGAAGTATACTAATAACGCCCCTGCGTCAACAATCGTTGTAATTAGCGGCGCAGCCATAATAGCCGGGTCTAAACGGCATACTTTAGCTACAATAGGCAAGCAGCAGCCAATAACTTTAGCCATAACAACAGTAGCGACCAATGACAGAGAAATAACTATCGCGACATTCATTTCCCCGGGGTACATTATCAGAACTCTGGCAAAATTTACGGCGGCAAGAATAACGCCGCAGAGCAAACTAACGCGTAATTCTTTCCACATAACACGCACAATATCGCAGGACTCAATTTCGCCTACAGCCATGCCTCGAATGATAAGAGTTGATGACTGACTGCCCGCGTTTCCGCCAGTATCCGTTAGCATAGGCATAAGGGCAACAAGTAACGGAACCACAGTAAAAGCGGATTCAAAATGACCAAGTATTGTTCCTGTAAGCGTAGCGGAAATCATCAGGATAAGAAGCCAAATAATACGGTTTTTTGCCAAAGTAAATACACCCGTTTTAAGATAAGGCTTTTCACTCGGCGTAATCGCCGCCATAATTTCAAAGTCTTCGGTCGTTTCTTCCTGAATAACGTCTATGACGTCGTCAACCGTAATGATTCCGACGAGACGCTCTTCCTTGTCGGTTACCGGAATAGCCAGTAAGTCATAGCGTGAAATAAGTTCCGCAGCGTATTCCTGATCATCTGTGGTTTTTACTGACACGAAGCCTGTGTTTACAATGTCGGAAATCATTTTGTCACGTTCGGAAAGCATAAGGTCGCGCGCATTAACGACGCCCTCGAGCTTGAGGTTTTTATCCACAACGAAAAGCGTATAGAGCGTTTCTTTGTCTTCGCCTATCGTGCGTATTCTGGTGAACGCGTCCTCAACGGTCATTGTAAGCTTCAGGTCGATAAATTCCGACGTCATAACACTGCCCGCGCTGCTTTCCGGATAACGCAGATACTGATTAATAAGTTCCCGCGTCTCACGGTTAACGTTAGTAATTACGCGCTTTACGACGTTTGCCGGCAGTTCTTCCAGCATATCCGCCGCGTCGTCAGTATATAATTCATTGACAAGGTCGCCGACTTCGCGGTCAGTAATGGCTCCGATAATACTCGCCTGAACGTCCGCGTCAAGGTAGGCAAAAGCCTCCGCCGCGTTTACTTTAGGTAGCAAACGGAATACCACGGCAAGCGCGTCCTCCGGAGCGTATTCGTCTAAGAACTCCGCAGCGTCAGGAGCGTCCAGTTCCGCCAACTGTCTTCGGAGGTAACCGTATTTTTTCTCTGTAATCGCGTTTAGCAAGTCTTCAAAGAATAATTCTTTGTTTTCCATAGAATGCGTAACCTCCGTTCAGTTTAATAAATCAGTGTAACAGATGAATTATATCACATGCTTATTGAGATTTCAAGTATTTTTACAACTCCTGAAATATGTATACTCTTAATCGTGTCCGCCGTCTCAGGAACGGCATTCGGGAACAATGCGGCAAGGGCAACTAAGGTCTCGGCAGTCAGGTCAGGCGTTTGGAATTGGGGTTTAGTCATTATGGGATACATTCTCATTTGAAACATCAAGTTTTTTCAAATACTTTCTTACTTCGTCATTAAGAGACATCAATTTCTCATTCATTTTCCTAGACCTCTTATAATCATCACGCTCTAAATGTTCCTTTTCGCTCTGTGTCTCCAAAGAGCCTATATTCCAGCGTTGGCGAAAGGTATATAGCTGCAGAGAGCCAAGTTTTAATATTTCATCATATAGCAAGTAGAAAGCAACTGGAATAAATGGGGCATTTGAACGTAGTGTATCCTGTGCTACAACAACTTTATTATTAGCATCACGATAAACATGTTCATCTTTTTCTTTACGAGCGTTTTCATCAGCTGGTTGATCTGACAATCCAGGAGTAATCATTGCATAGACGCTTTTAACCATATCAGCAAAACTCTTGGAAAGTTGCCGATAAATATCAAATTCAGCATCGAACCGAACCTTGCTAACATAGTTCTTCTTTTCCAATCCGCTTTTGAAGCTTTCGAGTTCCTTGTTAAGCTGTAATTCATACTTTGCAGATAATCTCTCGGCTATATGGTTAGCAGAAAACTTCACAACAGCGCCAATAATAACGGCAACTCCACCAATTCCTCCGACGGCAGTTAAAACAATTTTGAATACATCTCCCAAACTCATCCTAATCCTCCAATTAATTTTGCAATTTTCTCAACTCGCCGTTGAGTTCCATCGAGTTTCTGCCGCCGTATGTCCCGCTCTATGGCTTCGGCTATGTAGCTCTCGGTATTGAGCCGGATACCCGAAATCTGCCGTGCTAAGTTCTCAGCGTTAATCACTAAATATTAGTCATTAATCACTACTACTATAGTATAACACAAAAAATTCGGTTTGTCAATAGGTTATTTATGTATAGCCGTAAATTATTTATAAACACTTATTAAACTTTAACTCCGCTATTGCCCGGAAGAAAATTTTACAATCAGCTGGACTATTCCAAACATCAGCGGCTGATGGACAAGGTAAATTATAAGAGCCTTACGCCCTATCGCCGGAAGTACCGGCACGCACATATTATAAAACCACTTCGGAAACTTGTCCTCCCTAATCCAGCCGCCTACCGACGTACCAAGCAAAAACGCAAAAGCCCAGGGAACGGGCGGAAACCAATCCGAGCTGTATATATTCGGCTGCGGCAGAACTCCGCAAATCTCCGCTATGAACGCGGCAACTCCCAAAACGAGCCAAACCGCCCAGTGAACTCTGTCAATATATTTCCCGAGAAATCCGTATGCTATCATACACACCGCAAGCAGATGTAAAACGCCAAACCATACCGGCATATTCACAAACGGCAGAGCTAATACTATAGTCACCAATAAGGCGCAGGCAAGAGTTTTCAATCCGCGTTTAATATTATTCCGTGAAAACCGGCTTGATACACCCGCAAGCAGGATAAAAGTTATAGCCACAATATAATGAAGCGAGTCTATCCACGGGTTCCAAAATACCTCCTGAGGCGCATCTAAAAACGCCACAATATCATAAAAACTATGGTGTACTATCATCAGCAGCACCATCAAACCGCGCAGCGCGTCTATTGACTCGATTCTTTTATTCATAAATATTAACGGGCAGGTTAACCCTGCCCGCTCCTTTGTTTTATTTACACGTTGAAAAGTATGTTCATAATGTCTCCGTCTTTTACAATGTACTCCTTGCCTTCCATCCGGAAAAGCCCTTTATCCTTAGCGGCTTTCATTGACCCGGTTTCTTTCAAATCGTTAAAGGCGACGACTTCCGCGCGGATGAACCCGCGCTCCAAGTCGGAATGTATTTTTCCCGCCGCACCCGGCGCTTTGGTACCGCCGCGAACCGTCCAGGCACGAACCTCGTCCTTGCCTGCTGTAAGGAATGAAATCAATCCGAGTATCTCATAGCTTCGCCGAATCATCGCGTCAAGACCGGTCTCGCTAATCCCGAGATCGTCAAGAAACGGCTGGCGTTCCTCCGGTTCCAGCTCCAGAAGGTCACATTCCAGTTTTGCGCAAACTGTAAGCGCCTCCTCACCGTCGAATATGAATTTATCACCGCCCAAACTGTCTTCCGAAACATTGGCAACATATATCGTAGGTTTGCCGGTAAGCAGCTCTGGAACTTCCGTATCAAAAGTACGTGCTGGATTACCCTGACTAAGGTGGTCACGAAGCCGTTCAAGCATTGCGGCTTCCTCAGCATATTTTTTATCGCCTTTAGCGTTCTTTTTTGCGCGCTCAATGCGCTTTTCCACGCTTTCAATGTCAGATAAAAGAAGCTCCGTGTTAAGATTGTCTGCGTTATCTGCCGGGTTTTCTCCGCCGAAACAGTTGACTACGTGTACAAGCGCGTCCGCCTGACGAAGCGCAGTACGGTCAGAGCCGACCGGCAATGCGAACTCAATAACGGCGTTTGTAGTTTTTTTCGGTTCGTAAAGTTCAGTAAGCCAGTCAAGACGCTTATCCGGAACTCTCACAACGCCGACATTCTGCCCTGAACCGCCGTATAGACCCTGATTTATAACTCCGGTTAAAGCCCCGAAAAGCGTTCGTCTGCCGGAGCCGGTCAATCCTATGATTCCTAATTTCATTCGTCTGTATTATTATCTTCTGTAACTTCAATCTTCGCTTCCGAACCGTCAGACGTTTCCGCTTTGACCTCCGCCTTTACCGGCTCCGGAGGGAATACCCCGTACTCACAGAGGTAAGCAAAGGTCTCGCCGTCCATAATTTCGTTTTTAAGCAGATATTTTGCGGTCAGCGCAAGAATCTCATAGTGTTCAACAAGAATCTGCTCACAGCGTTTATACGCCTCTTCAACGATGCGCTCGACCTCGCCATCGATAGCCGTCGCGGTACTTTCACTATACATCTTTGTGTGACCGTAATCGCGTCCGAGAAATACCTCATCATTCTCTGACGCAAACGTAATAGGACCAAGTTTGTCGCTCATACCGTATTTGGTCACCATATTACGAGCGATTTCGGTAGCACGCTGAAGGTCATTGGAAGCGCCGGTGCTGATGT
>JAITQY010000165.1 GCA_031288675.1 Oscillospiraceae bacterium
TAGTATCGTTAAACGAATACGAGGCAAGTAACAATAGCAATTTCCATTGCCGCACTGTATGCGTTCAATGTGAGATAAGCACCTCGTTTAACGCATATTTCTCAAAGCCTGTTTCAGTATCTCTCCAAATTCATCAGGGGCATCGTACATCGGCGTATGTCCCAATCCAGGCATTATGAATATTTCTGACGACGGCGCGGACAATTTTTGCTGATACTCTTTGAACAGCGAAAAAGAGCAGACATAGTCGTTATCGCCATGAATAAACGTGCATTTCACCTCCAACTGTTCCGGCGGGATAAATGTATCGAATGCCGCGAACAGCGGGCGCTGTAAGGCTACAAATCTGTCCAAGTCTGTCATAAGCAATAAATTCCAACGCAAATCATCCCATCCGAAATCCGGCGAACAGAGCGCGGTAATAAACGGGACTTTGCCGCCGGGCGCAAGGTAGCTTGTTGTCAGATTGCGGAATTTCAGAAAACCGGATATATCAAGGTTTTCATCGGTAATCCCCGTCTCCGCCAAGGCAACATACAGCGTTTCGATTTCCGCCGCGTCTTGCTCATTCCCCGTATCCCGCGCCAACCTTGCCGCCGCAAGCGCCGCCAAACGATCGCTTTCCTCCGCGTTTACCAACTGACCAACGCCAACATATCCGGCAATCTTATCCGGATGTGTATCGGCATATGTAATGCCAAGCGCAGTACCCCAAGAGTGACCTGCGATTACGATAGGCTGCTTAAAACGTTCGGAAGCATAGTCCACCAAGTCGTCCAAATCGGAAAGTAATATGTTAATGGAAAGCGGTGCATCCTCACTTTGGAAATAAGTTCTGCCGGAACCTCGCTGATCCCATCGGATAAAAGTATAGTCATTTTCTAAATCCAGCCCCCATGTCGTCGTCAAAAACGTGTCGGGACTACCGGGACCGCCGTGAAGCCAAATGACAACGGGATTCTCTTTGTCCGCTCCCCTAATATTGATAAACTGTGAAATGCCGCCAAGCTCAACGTATATCTTTTCCTGTACACCGTCCGGCAGTTGAAAACGTATATTATTTACGCCGCGAATAACGAATACGGTGATAATAGGCAGAAGAATGATAGCCGCCAACACGATCCCGAAAATTTTGAAGATTTGCCCCAACTTGCTTCGCTTTTTAGTTGTGCGCTTTGCTTCACTTTCCAACTGTATACCGCCTCTCCGCATAAGAATAAAATTACAGACAACAGTATAGTGCAATTCACAGCAAAAATCAACGTCCCGATTTTGCGTTTTTAAGACTACTGATATTCCACCGCAAAAAATATTTTCTGAAATTGGGCAAAACACCTTGGCAAAGTTTCTATAACTCGGCGGTCACAGCCATCTATAGCGCGTCAGCCGGATGTATGCTTGCGGTAATATCTAACGTTACCCTTCAATGTCGTTGCATTTGATGATGACCTTTACGTGTTTGCCGGACATATGCTCAGCAAAAGCCTTCTCAGCATCATCAATCGGAAACACGGCGCTTGTAAAAGCGTCAAGCTGCATTCGGCTGAGAAGCTGAACGGCTCTCGGAAACGCATACGGCGAGATATATGTGCCGGTGATAGTAAGCTCGTTGCGGTAGCAGTAGTCGTATAGGTTCAGCGGCATATCAAAATCGCGCGGAAACATCGCGCTGTAGCAAAGTGTTCCGCCCTTCGCGGTTATGCGCGGCATAAGCGGAGCCGCTGCGCGGCTTCCGGAAACCTCCAGCACGGCGTCATATCCTAAGCCGTCCGTAATGCGCATAGCCTCAGCGTATAAGTCCTGCGAAGTCGGGTCAATAGTAAAATCCGCGCCGAATTTCAGTGCCAGCTCACGGCGAGCCGCGATAGGCTCGGAGAGTGTAAGCGCGGTCGCTCCGTACATTTTAAGCGCCTGAACCGCAAGCAGACCGATCGGTCCGCCGCCGGACACGAGAATTCTCGCTCCGAGTTTCGGAGAAATTTTATCAATGAAGCGTACAATCACCGAAGTCGGTTCCAGTAGGCATCCCTGCAGAAGCGAAACCTCGTCAGGCAGTTTGAACACCTGCGATTCGTGCCATACAAGATACTCGCTGAATCCCGGTCGGTTGGACTCGTCAGCGTGTTCGCAGAACTGTTCCTGTCCGTTTCGGCAATAATAGCAAGTTCCGCAGAAACGCAGGAAGTTACCCGCAACGCGGTCGCCGACTTTTAGCCCTTTTCTGGTCGCTTTTTTCCCAAGTTCGGCTATAATTCCGCTGACTTCGTGACCCAGTCCAAACGGAGGAACATTGCCGAATATGCCCTCTATATTGTGCGGATCACTGCCGCAAATCGAACAGTATGCAACCTTGATTTTAACGTCTTCTTCGCCTACGGGATCTTCCGGGATGTCAAGCACCGCTACTTTACCGCAGGTTTCAGGATTGGGGTCTTTCAAACTTCCTACGCGAACACAATGCACGGATTTCATAACAGTATTAACTCCTTTGTAACGTATCTTAATTTTTGCGCGAACGCCCGCCTATGTTAAACAGGCGGAATCCGTATTTACGTATGCGTTTAACACGACGCGGAAAAAGCGCTTCCCTTAGTTTTTTCAGCATAATAAGTACCTCCTGAGCCGCAAACAGCCGTCAAATTCTGTTCTCGTTGCGGGCGATGATGTCATCCTGCAAACCCTTGCCGAGTTCAACGAAATAGGCGGAATATCCCGCAATCCTCACGACAAGGTCGCGGTATTTGTCCGGGCGCGCCTGAGCGTCACGGAGCGTTTCCGTATCAACTACGTTGTACTGGCACTCCAAACCGCCGTTGGCAAAGTATTCTTTAGTCATCTCGCGCAGCTTTGCAATTCCGCTTTCTTCGGATAGTACGCTCGGGTGCATACGCAGGTTAAGCGCCATACCGTCCATAAACTTAGTGTGGTCGAATACAGTGGCAGAGTTGAAAACGGCTGTTGGTCCGTTGCCGTCGCGGCTCTGCGCGGGGCTGATAGCATCGGCGATTGGGGTTCCTGACTTACGTCCGTCCGGTGTCGCCCACGTCCACTCGCCCTGCTGTACGTGATCCGCCGCGCCGTACATTCCGGCTTTATAGACCTTGCTGCGCTGGCTGGAGCATTTGCTGCATTGCTCGTAATAGACGTCAACAGCCCATTTGAGGAACTCGTCAGCATACGGGTCACTGTTGCCGTAGTGCGGCACAGAGCTGAGAATCCGCTGGCGAAGCAACTCGTTTTCCCTGCCCTTCCAGTTGGAGATAAACGCATC
>JAITQY010000170.1 GCA_031288675.1 Oscillospiraceae bacterium
ATGATTTCCATATTTTGAAGTAATTGTTTGCGGTTATGAGGAAGTGTGTTGAACGCTCCGGCTTTGATAAGGCTCTCCGCCTGACGTTTGTTGAAATCTGAACCGTAGGTTCGCATACAGAAGTTCTCGAAACTTGTGTATAAGCCGTTAGCTTTGCGTTCCTCACAGAGAGTATGAATAAAGCCGTATCCGACGTTTTTTACTGCCGCAAGTCCGAAACGAATACCTTCATCGCTGATGGAGAAGCCGGCGTCGGAATAATTGATGTCGGGAGGAAGGAGCTTTATATTTTGCGATTCACATTCGGCGGTGTATTCGGCAAGGCGGGAGCTGATGTCAAGGACGCTGGATAAGAGCGCAGCCATATATTCTTTTGGGTAGCGGCGTTTCAGATACGCCGTCTGATAGCTTATGACGGCGTAGCCGACCGCGTGCGCTTTGTTAAACGCGTAATTAGCGAAGTCTAAAATTTCATCATAGATTTCGTTGGCGGTTTGCTCCGGAATGCCGTTGGCAACAGCGCCTGCGATATTGCGTGACGAATCACCGTAGACGAAGTCGGCGCGGGCTTTCTCAATATCTTTTTGCTTCTTTTTGCTCATTGCGCGGCGAATCATATCAGCCTGACCGACAGAAAAGCCTCCAAGCTGGCGGCAGATTTCGATAACCTGTTCCTGATATAGGATACAACCATAGGTAGATTCAAGTATAGGGATAAGATCAGGATGTTTATACTGAACGCGCTCGGGATGCTTACTGCAATCAAGGAAGCGCGGAATAGAGTCCATAGGACCCGGACGATAGAGGGCGATAATAGCGGCTAAGTCATTGATGTTACGGGCTTTCAAACCGACACAGACGCTTGTCATACCGGCGCTTTCAAGCTGGAATACTCCGCTGGTGTGACCAGCATTTAGCATTTCATATACTGAGGTATCATTGAGAGGAATTTTCTGTAAATCAAAATCCGGTTCGCGGCGATGGATAAGATTAACGGCGTCCTCCATTACGGTAAGGTTGCGAAGTCCGAGAAAGTCCATTTTAAGCAGACCGAGTTCTTCAATGGTAGTCATGGTGTACTGCGTAACGATTGCTTCGTCGTTGGTGGCAAGAGGAACATATTCCCAGACAGGGCGGCGTGTTATGACTACTCCCGCCGCATGTGTAGAGCTGTGACGCGGAATACCCTCCAAAGCTACTGCTGTGTCAATGAGTTTCTTTACACGCGGGTCAGAATTGTATTGTTCGCTGAGCGGCTGGCTGTATTTCAGCGCGTCGGCGAGCTTAACCCCGAGCGTGGACGGAACAAGCTTCGCTATGTTGTCCGCTTCGCCGTAGCTGAAACCCATAGCGCGCGCAACATCGCGGATAGCGGCTTTGGCAGCGAGAGTTCCGAAAGTTATGATTTGCGCGACACGCTCTTTGCCGTATTTTTCTATAACGTAATCAATGACCTCGCCGCGCCGGTTAACGCAGAAGTCAATGTCTATGTCCGGCATTGAAATCCGTTCCGGATTAAGGAAACGCTCAAAAACAAGACCGTATTCTATGGGGTCAACGTCCGTGATTTCAAGGCAATAGCTGACGATAGAACCAGCCGCGCTTCCGCGTCCGGGTCCGACCGGAATCCCGTTGCGTTTAGCATATCCGATAAAATCTCCAACGATTAGGAAATATTCGCAGAAGCCCATTTGGTCGATCATATCTATTTCGTAATACAACCGTTCGCGGTGAGTGTCCGCATTACTGCCGTAGCGCTTTTGAAGTCCGGCGTTGCAGAGCTTACACAGGTAGTCTTTAGCGTTAGGTTCACCGTCAGGAAGCGTGAACTCCGGCAAGTGGTACTTGCCGAATTCAAATTCAATGTTGCAGGCGTCGGCAATGATTTGAGTATTAGCGATTGCGTCAGGCTGACCGGGGAAGAGACGCGCCATTTCTTCGCCGCTTTTGATATAGAACTCATCCGTTTGGAACTTCATGCGGTCGGGGTCGGATTCTGTGGTCGCCGTGCCTATGCAAAGCATAATATCTTGGGCATAAGCGTCCTCGCGGGTTATGTAGTGCGCGTCATTAGTAGCTACAAGCGGAATGCCGGTTTCTTCGTGGATTTTGAGCAGTGCGCTGTTGACGGTTTTTTGGTCTCTGATTCCGTGATCTTGCAGTTCGAGGTAGTAGCCGTCTTTGCCGAAGAGCGCGGACATCTCTAAAGCGTGGGCTTTTGCGCCCTCGTAATCGCCTTTAAGAATAAGTGACGGTACATGACCTGCAATGCACGCGCTGAGGCAAATCAGTCCGTCGGCGTGGCTGTGCAGAAGCTCCAGATCGATTCTCGGTTTGGAGTAGAAGCCGTCTGTATAGGATTTGCTGACCATATAGCAGAGATTGCGGTAACCGGTGATATCCTTACACAGTAATACAAGGTGATAGTAATCGCTGTCAAGTAATTTGTCTTTGTTTTGCAGGGAACGCGGGGCGACATAGACCTCACATCCTATAATCGGTTTGATACCGGCTTCTTTTGCGGCTTTGTAGAACGTAACGGCACCGTACATAGCGCCGTGGTCGGTTACCGCAACGGCGTTCTGCCCAAGCTCGCTAACGCGCTCGACAAGGCGTTTGATAACACAAAATCCGTCCAGCAAACTATATTCGCTGTGGACGTGCAGATGTACGAATGACATTTTTTACTCTCTTTCCTATCCGCGCTATGAGCGCGGGTCAATTCCATTTTCCTCTAATATTTCTAAACACTTTATAAAAGTTTCTGCAATGAAGCCGCTGCATTTTTCGAGCCGCTCCTCACGGTCTACAGAAACGAGCTGAGAACAGTTAACAGCGCCGAAGCGTGTGTTAAACCAGTCCACAAGTTTGATTACCATTGCCTTATAGGGACCTGCATCTTCATCGTCCTCGCCGCCACGGGAGAGATAAGACGACAGCATACAGCAACCTCCGGCAAGAGTACCGCAGTTAAGACCCATATGCAATCCGCTGGC
>JAITQY010000182.1 GCA_031288675.1 Oscillospiraceae bacterium
TATCCTCTGCTACAGCGGTGTAAAGAAAATCGGCAAGGATTATACTATTATCGAAAACCCGCTTGAAGATGACAGCGAATCTGTTTCCGAGCTTCTGAGGCAATACTATATCCAGCGCGGCGTGTGTCCCGGTACGCTGCTCCTGCCGTATCAGCTCACTGACGAAGCCGAATTGTCACGCCTGTTCCAAGAAACTTTCGGACATCCGGTGGAGTTCCTTTCACCGCGTAAAGGCGACAAATACAAACTCGTTAAGCTCGCCTATGACAACGCGTTTGAGGAAGTCATACGCGCTACCACAAGGCAGGAGCGTGAAAGTAAAACTCTGCTGTGGCTTGAAGAACGCTTGAGTTTGCCTGCTCTTCCCGCCCGCATAGAATCTTTCGATATTTCACACACAGGCGGAGACGAAGTAGTCGGAGGTATGGTAGTATTTAAGGACGCCCGCCCGCTTAAACGCGCCTACCGTCGCTTCAAAATCCAAACTGTCGAAGGCAATGACGATTACCATTCTATGAAAGAAGTCCTTACACGCCGTATTCAGAGGTTTTTAGACGGTGACGAAAAGTTCTCCCCTCTTCCTGACCTGATTCTTATTGACGGCGGCGGAACCCTCGCGGCGATGGGTACGGAGCTTGTCCGCAGTATGCTCGGCGCTCAATCCGATCCCGCTGAAGCACGGTCTGAAGCGAAAATCATTATTGAGGACGAGTTCGGCAACGTCAGCGGTTCGTCCGCGCCGCCTTCCGCTGGCTTACCGCGCGTTTACGGAATGGTCAAGGATGACCGCCACCGCACACGCGCCCTCGTCGATTGGCAGAATAATGAAATCGCCATCTCTGCGCGTCCGGACGTGTTTAGCTTTATCGGCAAAATTCAAGAGGAAACGCACCGCTTTGCTATCGAATATCACCGGCTGCTCCGTGACAAGGCGGTTACACAGTCCGTTTTGGACGAAATCCCCGGTGTCGGAGACGCGCGTAAGGACAGACTGTTCAAACGCTTCAAAAGCGTTGCCGCTATGAAAGACGCACCCATAGAAGAACTAAGCGAAATAGTTCCGCGTAATGTTGCGGAAAAGATAAAAGAGGAATTAAACAAATGAGAATAGTTTCAGGTACTCTGCGCGGTCGCAGGCTAAACGCCCCTAAGGACGATGATGCGCATATCCGCCCGACCTCCGACCGCGTTAAAGAAGCGCTGTTCGACGTCATTCAGTTTGATGTGGAGGGCCGCGATGTTCTTGATTTATTCGCCGGAACTGGTCAGCTTGGTATTGAAGCTGCTTCGCGCGGAGCTAAAAGCGTAACTCTCGTTGACGAATACGCCGGCGCAATTCGCCTTATTCGTGCTAACCTTGAAAAGTGCGGACTTGAGGAAGACCGCAGTATTCATGTGGTACAGTCCGACGCGACCGCTTTTCTGCGCCGTCCCGGTAAATTTGATATTATTATCCTTGATCCGCCCTATATGACAGGGCTTATTGAAAAATCATTGGAAACGATAATTATGGTTGACAAATTGGAATTTGGTGGTATAATAATTTGTGAATCTGTTGAGCCTAAAGGCGAACTGGACGGATTTGTGTCTAAATCTTATAAATACGGAAAAACCTATTTAACAAAATACACGAGAAATGAGTAGTTGCGGGTTTCCCCCGCTATCTGAACCCAATCATGAGAACCGCCATTTATCCCGGCAGCTTTGACCCCATAACACTTGGGCATTTGAATCTTATTAAGCGTGCCTCAAAGACGTTTGATAAGGTTATTGTTTGTGTAATGCGTAACGGCTCGAAAAATCCCCTATTCTCTGCAGACGAACGCTTGGAGCAGGTCAAGCGCGTTACCGCTAAGTTCGGCAATGTGGAAGTAGATAGTTACGAAGGTCTCATTGCCGACTATGCGCGGCAGTGCGGCGCAAATGTGTTGATTCGTGGATTACGCGCGCTTACGGACTTTGAAAGCGAGTGTATGATGGCTATCGTTAACAAGAAACTCTATCCGGAGCTTGAAACGCTGTTTCTTGCCGCGGATGAGAAATATATGTACCACAGTTCCAGCGGCGCGAAGGAACTTGCGCGCTTCGGCGCTGATTTGCGTCAATGGTGTCCGTGGGAAGTAATCGGCGAATTGGAAACCCGAATAAAAGGAGAGTCAAAATGATTAACGGTAACGAAATCGGCAGCTTTGGTTCGTCTTCTAACAGCGAATTTGAAGAAGTTATTGAGCTATTGGACAGGCTTCGCTCTGACCTGTTAGAACTTCGCAAAGTTCCCTTAATGGAGGATAAGTACCTTGTTGACCGGGACGACATCCTTCAAATCGTCGATGACATAAGGGCAAAGTTCCCGACCGAATTCTCCACCGCAAGGCGCATTGTGGAAATGAAGGACGAGCTTATCTCCGGCGCGAAGCGCGAAGCGGAAGAATTAAAGAACCGCGCAAAAGAAGAAGTCCGCGCCCTTATCGACAAACAGGAGATCGTCCGGCAGGCGCGCGCGCGCGAAGCTCAGATTGCGGAGATTACCCGTCAGCGCGTTGAGGAAATGAGGAAGAAAGCCGAATCTGACGCGTCGGACATCCGTCAGCAGGCTGCCTCCGATGTAGAGCAATCTCTGCGGCACGCCGATCAGATACTGGGGCAGGCGCGCGAAGATATACGCAAGGTTTGGAACGGTTTCAAAAAGTAAGCAAATACATTATATTATATAAACACACAACAGGAGACTAACGATGAAAAAGACTACAATGGGCATTCTTGCCGTCATTATTGTGGTAGCGGTTTTAGCCTATACGGCATTTTTAGGCTTAGGTCCTATTCGTCCGCTTGACAAAGGAATTAAACAGGGGCTTGACCTCGTAGGCGGTTCTGAAATTACCTATAAGGCGGTCATTCCGGAGGGGATGTCTCAATTGGACGTCGATAACGGGCTGGATACCGCTATCACGATGCTTCGCCAGCGTTTGAATGCGCTTGGATATACTGAGGCGAATGTATACCGTCAGACAAGCAACAACGCTATAGTATTAGAGGTTCCGGACGTTCAGGATCCGCAGGAAGCGGTATCTATGCTTGGCGCGACGGCAGTCGTGGAGTTTCGTGACTATCAGGGCAATATTGTTCTCGACGGCAAAGATATAAAAAGCGCGGCCGCGCAGCAGAGTGAAAACGGTCAAACTGGTATGATCGGCTGGATAGTCCAGATGGAGCTTACTGACGAAGGTTATCAAAAGTTCAAAGAGGGTACTAAGATTGCGGCTCAGCAGTCAGACGGAAACAACTATGTTGAGATTTTCCTTGACAACGAATCCATTAGCCGCCCGAACGTAAATGCTGAATATGCGTCTACCGGTATTGACACTAAAACGCCTATCATTGAACTCGGCAACTCCGACCGCGAATATGCGATTTACCTTGCTGAGATTATCAAAGCCGGTTCGCTGCCGTTCACGCTTGAGACCGGAAGCTTACGTCACATCGGCGCGCAGCTTGGTGAAGATTCTCTTAACTCCGCTCTTCTTGCCGGTATTATCGGTATCATTCTTGTAATGATTTATATGTTAGTTTTCTATCGTTTGTCCGGATTGATTGCCGATATTGCATTGTGCGTTTATATCCTTCTGTTTTTGGTTACGATGTCGGCGATTGGCATTAACCTTACTCTTCCGGGCATTGCGGGACTTGTCCTGACTGTAGGTATGGCGGTTGACGCTAACATTATCATATATGAGCGTCTGCGGGAGGAGCTTATAGCCGGTCGCGGCTTGAAAGGCGCTATTGACGCCGGCTTCAAGCGGGCGTTCGGTGCGATTTTTGACGGTAATATTACGACGCTTATTGCGGCTGTTGTACTTTTGTGGCAGGGTACCGGTACGATTCTCAGCTTCGCTAAGACGCTTGCGGCAGGAGTTATCCTGAGTATGCTGTGTATGCTTATTATTCCGCGTCTCCTGCTGACGGCTATTGCCTCCGGCGGAGTAAGCAACCCGAAGCTGTTTGCGTCGCTGCCGAAAGAATCTTCTGGCGAAAAGAAACAGTTCAGCTTTATTAAAGCGTTCAAAATTACTAAGATAGTTTCCATTCTGCTTGTTGCGACGGCTGTTGTAGGCTTAGTCCTATTGCCGTTCGGAACGCGGATTTTCAACCTTGACCACGACTTCATCGGCGGCGTAACTATGGACATCGACATTGGCGAAAGCGTTAACCGTGATGTTTCCGTCCAAATTGAAGGCATTGCGGCGGAAGTACTCGGATTTGCGCCGTCAAGCGTCAGCCAGTCCGGCAATAACGGCACAACGGTTACCATTAAAATGCGCGAAGTTCCTCCGGAAACTTGGGACGCGATTTACCTGACGGTTGCGGAGCAGTTTGGCGGTACGGAGAAGGTCACATTAGTCTCCTGCGAATCTATTTCGCCGAGCGTTGGTCGTGACATCACCCGAAGCGCTTTTATCTCGACGATTCTTGCGGCGGTACTGATTTTGATTTATGTCGCGTTCAGGTTTGAGCTTCGCTCCGGCGTTGCGGCTATTGTTGCGCTTATCCATGATGTGTTCGTAGTGCTAAGTTTCTATGTCATTTTCCAAATCCCGATGAATATGAACTTTATCGCGGCAATACTGACGGTCGTTGGTTACTCTATCAACGCTACTATCGTTATCTTCGACCGCATCCGTGAGAACAACAAGCGCGGCGGAGGTCAAACCGGATTTGCCGATACTGTTGACAGAAGCATCCGTGAAACTGTACGGCGTTCAATCGGTACAACCGTAACCACGCTTGCGCCGTTAGTCGTCCTTATCATTCTTAGCGTGAGCAGCGTCCGTAACTTTGGAATCCCGATCGTCATCGGTTTAGTTACAGGTTGCTATAGCTCTATGTTCCTTACCGGTCCGATGTGGAACGCTATGCGCGGGAAAAAAGCAAAAAAAGCGTAAAGAAGTTGCAGAATTTCGGCAGGGACGCGTCTTTCGCGTCCCTTTAATGATACGGAGAATCTTTATGGCATTTAATCACCCAGGCGGAGAAAAACTTACACGCCGTCTGCTTACGCTTATGGAGTTGCCTTACGGCGCAAAAATGCTTGACTTCGGATGTGGGGTCGGCGGAGCTATGCGCCTTGCCGCCAATGACTTCGGGCTGGAAGTAACAGGGCTGGACAGTGACCGCGGTATGGTCAATGCCTGTAAGCTTCAGGGGCTTAACGTTATACAGGCAAAAAATAACGTTATTGATTTCCCCTCGCTTAGTTTTGACGGAGCGATAGCGGAGTGCGTATTATCGCTTACGGATAACCGCGCGGAGGCGCTTCACGAGCTTTGGTGCGTACTTCGGAACGGGGGGAAGCTCGGAATCAGCGACGTATTTGAAAAGGGCAGAGAAGAAATCTTGCAAAATGAACTTGAAACGGCAGGGTTCAAAGTCCGGGTGTGGGAATATCACTCACGTGAGCTTGGTTCCTACGTTGCACAGGCGATTATGGACGGCAAAGACTGCGGCGAATTGGAGAAGTACGGCAAGAACACGGGGTACTATTTGGCTGTTGCGGAAAAGCCGTAACAGTATGTAACGGCGGTGGTGTCTTACTTTCTCCATTTGTGATTACGTCAATTATCCGGTTATGTGTTTTACAAATTCAAATACCAATTAAACGGTTCAGTTTTTGCGAATGCCGTGTACGCGGGAATATTAGTTATTATGAGGACATCCAAATTATCAGATAAGAGTTAAGATATAAGATGCTCAGTTCAGGAGGGTCAGGATTGCGGAAGTGAAGAACCTGGTTTCTTTGAGTTTTTAAAGACTTTAACCATATGCTCAAGTTTAAGAGCTTTGACAAGCGCGGATATTTTGGGGTCGGCTTTGTTCCGAACGGAGCGCGGTATGTCGCCCTCCGCAATCGCGCCGTGCGCCTTGCCGCGCTCTGTAGTTTTGTACAATGCGGAGCCGTAGTAATCAACTTCCTCTATGTGACCGGTGTTTATCAGACCGGAGACCGCCTGCACGGTGTCAAAGTACCCGAATCCTCTGTCAACACCGATAGCCTCGTGGATTTTTCCAATCGAAACCGGATACGGAAGCCTGTTCATGCAGTAGAGCGTCAGGAGTTTTACCTTTGCCGACGTCCTTATTTGACCCGGAGAAAACAGACGCTTATTTTTTTTGCTCATATTAAGTCCTTTCATATCATTTATATAGCAACGGCGGAGTAAGAGCGTTTGCCCTGGGGGATGTCAGCGTTAATCCATTTTTACCGCGCGGCCGAGTGAAATGTAGTAGATATACGATTCTTTTACCGGCTTACCGAACAATCTTGACAACGCGAGCGAATATGCTTTGATTTGACCGGAATAGAACTCTGACCGCTCGGAAACAGTATCGGCGTTGACGCGGTCGGACTTGTAGTCCACAAGAACAAGTTCTCCGCGTTCCTCAAAACATATGTCCGCTACGCCCTGCAACAGTATTTTGTCCTCACCAAGTTCCGGCAGAAGATCTTTCGCGGCGACGAGCAGTGAGAATTTGAACTCCCGCCGGACATTTTCCGCGCGAAGTATACGTTGACCGAGCGGCGAGGCAAAGAACTCAAACAGCCGGTCTGAGTTTTTGCGCACGATTTCAATTTCGTTCGCAGTTGCTGCGATTGCCGTAAGACGCTCCAAAAGGTGTTCACGGAGCTGCCGTTTTGACGCGGAACGCACTACAGTCAGGTTGGCAAGTTCTAACGCTTTATGCAGTATGTTTCCGCGGTTAACGGCGGTTGCGGCAGATAGCTCAGAAGTGATGAAAGTGGGTTCCCGAAATGATGTTGCCGACGCGGAGGAGTGGAAAGGTTCGGCAAACTCCTGAGCTTCTTCGGTTAGATAGGTGCCTTTAAGCTCTGTGGCGGTGAGCTTTGACGGCACATATCGGGAGTATTTCTGAAGAAGCGCTTGTAATTGTTCGTCAGCGGACGCATAGACCGGCTCTAAAGGTTCGGGTGCAATGGTTATTGAGGCGGCGTCCGTACCGCGCTCCGGAACACTGCAAGGGACGGCTCTGTTGCCGAATACCATTGCCAGCCATTCGCCCGGCGACTGAGCGCGTATCAGACGCTCCGGCACGATTGGAGCGTCCGCGGCGTCCGGCAGTTTAGAAGCGGAGTAGACTATATACAGCCGTTCCTTAGAGCGTGTCAGCGCGACGTAGAGTATACGCATCTCCTCGGACAGCATTTCGGACAAGAGTTTTTCTTTGATTGCCAGTCTTGGAAGAGTAGGATATGTAACGCCGCGAGCTGAATCAATCAGTTTAGGACCCGCGCCGAAATGCTCGTGCGGGAGAATGGGAGCCATTTCGTCCCGGCGGTTGAAGCGGGCGGCGGTATCGGCAAGGATAACTATTTTGTATTCCAACCCCTTGGATGCGTGTATACTGGCAATCGTAACCGCATTGGCGTCCGGGGCTGGCGCGGTATCTACCGGAGATGTGCCTGAATTTTCAAATTGGCGAAGCCGGTTCAGGAACGCGAACAATCCTTTATGACCGTTTTTTTCAAATTCCTTTGCCCATTCCAAAATCCTCGTGAACACCATTCCGGAGTCGGAGGAAATCGACCGGAAAATCTCAACGAAACCGGTAAGCTCGTCAATTTTAATCAGAAGTTCGCCAACCGGTAAATCTGCGCTTAACTTACGCAGAGTTGAAAGCGTATCCGCGAATGCCTTACACTTTTCATAGCGACCGCTGTTGTTCAGGAATGCCGAGCTGAAACTTACGGAGTTATCAAATTCACGGATCATAGCAAGCTCATCATTGGAGAACCCAAAAAGTTTAAGAGCCGCGATGAGCGGAATGTCCCTTGTGGGGTTGTCTATGACCTCTAAAATAGAGCGCAGCGCCATCACATCCGGTCGGGTAAAGAAGTCTTCGCCTCTGCCGGAATTGACGGGTATATGAAGTTTTAGCAATTCGTCCGCGTAGAATTTTGCTCTGCCGGAGGGAGAGCGGAACAGTATCGCGACGTCACGCGGAGAGTTTCCGTCTGATAGCAAACGGCGTACTTCCTCCGCGACGAAGCGCGCTTCCTGCTCCGCGCGCGTACCCTCGTCAAGAGTAAGCGACAGGAAGCGAACGCGGTCAGGCTCTAAAGTTTCCGGAGGGTTAAGCCCGGCGCGCAAACGTTCCGAACTGCCGTACTCCATTTCACCGAGTTTAACGGACATAATTGCCTGAAATATCTCATTCACAGACGTAAGGATTTCCGGGCGGCTTCGGAAGTTCTGAGGGAGCAGTATTTTGTCAAAGTCGCCGCTTTTGAGATACCGCAGGAAAATACCCGGATCGGATTTACGGAACCGGTAGATGGATTGCTTGACGTCGCCTACGGCAAGCAAACGTGTTCCGCTACTGGTCAGAGCGCGGAAAATCAAATCCTGAACACCGTTGATGTCCTGAAACTCGTCCACCATAACTTCGTCAAAGCGCGAACCGATTTGCCGCGCGAACTCAGTAAATCCGCCGTTGCCGTCAGTCAGGAGTTTCAGGGTATAGTGCGATAAGTCCGCAAAGTCCAAGCAGTTGCGCCTGCGCTTTTCGGCAGAATAGCGGTCGGAGAAACTAAGTACAAGGCGGTAGAACTCTAATTCGGCAGGGTGAATCGCGCGCATATCGGCGGTAAGCTCGTCAATAGCGCCGATGAAGATACGCGGCAGACGCTCCTCAATGGTTTTCTTACACTCGTCGCGTAATGACTTGGCGGACTGCGCCGCGTCTGAAGCGTCGGTCAATCTGCCGACTTTGAACTCTATTTGCGATAGGGCATTATATGCCGCATCCCAGCCGGAATCAACGGCTGCGGACAGAGTATAAAGCCCTCCAAGAGTGTTTGAGAAGCCCTCATAGTAAGCTTTCTCCGCTTTGTCGTCGCCGCGAATCAGGTCGATGGCGAGGCGCATTTGAGTGATTTCGTACTCGGCAATGTCTTTGACGCGGTCAAGGAGAAAAGAAGTATAGAGCGCAGGGTCAGGCTCAGCGTCAATGCGGTCTGACAGCCAGCGTTCGGGGGAGGGCAAAGCCTGAAGTTTGTCGTATGTTTCAAGCACGGCGGTTGACAGCTTGTAATCATCCCGCCCCGCGCTGAATGACGTTACAAGTCGGCTGAAAGATTCGGACTTAGCCTCGTAACGTTCTTCAAGAAGGTCTTCTAAGACACGGTTTTGTATCAGACGCGTTTCGGAATCGTCGATAATACGGAAGTCGGAGCGCAAATCAAGTTCGTGCGCGAACTCACGCAGGATCTGACCGCAGAAAGAGTCAATGGTGGTAATGGGCGCGGAGTAAAGCTCGCGCGTTCGGGTGAGCCATATTTTACGTTCGGCGAGCGGTGCGGAACGCATTCGCGCGGAGAACGCGTCCGCAACGCGTCCGCGAAGCTCTGCGGCGGCGGCGCGGGTAAATGTGATGAGCAGGAACTTGCCGACGCTTACGCCGCGCTCCGCCAAGCGCGTAATGCGCTCGACAAGCACACGGGTTTTACCGCTGCCCGCAGCCGCGGAAATCAGCAGTTTACTGCCGGAGTATTCAATTGCGCTGAGCTGTTCAGGTGTGAAGTTCATAAGATAGTAGGTAGCCTTTAGTCGACAGTCGCAAGTGGACGGGAGTTAGTCGACAGCCGATAGTCGTGAGTAGACAGCGGACGAGGGCGCCCGCGCAGGAGATAGGCGGTAGGTAGTAGGAATTAGTGGACGATGGAAATGACGGGCGAGCGATGCTCGCCCCTACGAAAACTGGATAGTCGGCAGTCTATAGTCAACAGTCGGCAGGGGACGAGAGACGCGCCCTACGGGGGACGAGAGATACGGCGGGCGGGCGGTGCTCGCCCCTACGGGGACGGGGTTGCATTACGCGTGACGTTAATCATTAAATATTAGTCACTAATCATTACGCAAGTATTGTAGCACAAAGTTTCTGGTTTGTCAAGAGTTTATTTGCGCGCAATCGTAAATAATTTGTGAACGATAGGGCGAATGAGCATTGACCAATATTGACTGAATTAAGTGCGGGCTGTATATAGCGGTTAAATAATCATTAAGTTTGCTTATCTTACCATAGAAACGAACAAAAGTCTACTCTCTATTTTCAGGATATTTGTATCAATGTACCAAAGAGTAAAAACGCTCTTTTAGACGGCAAAAATACTCTTGACAATGTTCGATACGATATGATATTATGAACAAGTCATTAACAAATTAGGATGTTGTATTGCGCTGTAAAATACGGTCGCAATACACAGCAATGGGAGGTTATAACATATGAGTATAGACATACTCTTCTGGCTGGTTCCTATTGGATCCGTGTTAGGTCTGCTCTTTGCCTTTATTCAGGCAAAGCGTGTACTGAGCGCTTCCGAGGGAAACGACACAATGAAGAAAATCTCGGCGTATGTGCGGCAGGGAGCTAACGCTTACCTGAAGCGCCAGTACGCCGGCGTAGGATTGTTCTTCATTTTGATGTTTGTAGTTTTGGGCATTATGGCGTTTGCTAAGCTGCTTACCCCGTATGTTCCGTTTGCATTCATCACAGGCGGATTCTTCTCCGGTCTGAGCGGATTCATCGGAATGAAGATCGCCACGGCGGCAAATGCCCGTACAGCTCAGGCGTCAAGCGAAAGCCTTAACCGCGGACTTCGCG
>JAITQY010000154.1 GCA_031288675.1 Oscillospiraceae bacterium
AGAGCGGCGGCTTACTGCTGTTCGGAAGTGCTACTCCGGCGCTGGAGAGCATGTACGCGGCGAAAGCGGGACGGTACAAACTTGTAACGTTGCGCTCGCGCTTTAATGAACGACCTATGCCAAGCGTAGTTATTGCGGATATGAAGCAGGAATTGCGTAACGGCAACGCGTCTTCAATAAGCGCGGTGCTTCGCGATGAGCTTGCAGCTAATATCAAAAACGGAGAACAAAGTATTCTGTTCATCAACCGGCGCGGCGCCAATACGATAGTCGTTTGTCCCGGCTGCGGAAAGACGTTTAGCTGTCCGTCATGCAGCGTTAATCTGATTTATCACAGCGCAAACCGACGGTTGATGTGCCATTATTGCGGACATAGCCAGCCTGCGCCTAATCTCTGCCCTGACTGCGGAAGCAGACTTAAATTTCTTGGAACCGGAACTCAGCAGACTGAGGAAGATATTCACCAACTGTTTCCAAATGCCGCAACAATCCGAATGGATGCGGACACCGTTACGGCGGCTAACAGTCACGAAGCGATTCTTCGCCGCTTTGACAACGGGCGTATTCCGATTCTTATCGGCACACAAATGGTAACAAAAGGGCTGAACTTCCCGCGCGTCACGCTCGTTGGAGTAATCAACCCCGATAACGCGCTGTATAGCTGTGATTTCAGAGCGGGCGAGCGCACGTTCGGGCTGATTACGCAGGTTATCGGACGCGCCGGGCGCGGAGACAAACCGGGTCGCGCGGTGATTCAGACATTCACGCCTGATAATCAGGTTATACGTCTCTCGGCGGCGCAGGACTATGACCGGTTTTTTGAGAGCGAAATCGGATTACGCCAGATTGCCGGAAACCCTCCGTTTGCGGAACTTCACCGCGTCGCGCTTGTTTCCGGAGACCAGCAGCTTGCGGAATTGTGTGCCGAGACGGCAAAATACGCTCTTACAGAGCGTTTCCGCAATACGGCTGGAGTCCGTGTACTCGGACCGACACAAGACACGGTGCTGAAAGTAAACAATCTGTACCGGTACCGTATATTTATCTCAGCAAAATTGCCGGACGCGCGGTTCCGCGCATCTGTAGCCGATATTATAAAACATATTGCCGGAGACGCGCGGTTTAAGCGCGTTACGGTCTTTGGAGTAAACGGAGGATAAAATATATGAACAACCCGAACGCCCTGCGCATAGTTGAGATTTTGGAGGATTTATATCCGGACGCACTCTGCGGCTTAAATTACGAGGTTCCGTGGCAGCTGCTGTTTGCGACGCGCCTTGCGGCGCAGTGTACGGACGAACGCGTAAACAAAGTCACCCCGTTCCTATTTGCCAAATACCCCACTTTGGAAGACTTTGCGGCAGCGGAGCAAACCGATGTGGAGGAAATAATACATAGCTGCGGATTCTACCACGGCAAAGCGCGTGACCTGATCGGCAGCGCAAATATGCTGTTATCAGATTTCAGAGGTATCGTGCCGGACACTATGGAACAATTACTGAGACTTCCGGGTATCGGACGCAAAACCGCAAATATTATACTTGGCGATGTGTACGATAAGCCCGCCGTAGTAACTGATACGCATTGCATCCGGCTTGCCGGCAGGATAGGGCTGACGGTAAACTCCGAACCCTATAAGGTCGAACTGGATTTAGCGGCGATTATCCCGCCGGAAAAACAATCCGACTTTTGCCATCGGCTTGTCCTTCACGGACGCGCCGTATGCAACGCCCGCAAACCAAAGTGCGCTGAGTGCGCTGTTCTGCCCTATTGCGCGTACAATGCCGCTTCTCACTGATTGCAGTAGCCGCAAGCGCAAAGTGAAATAATATGTTTTGTTCACAAATTATTTACGATTGCACGCAAATAACCTCTTGACAAATCAGAAACCTTGTGTTATAATGCTCGTGTAGTGAGTTAATGACTAACGTTCCTCGTTTCTCCCGTCCACTGTGGACTCACGACTAATAACTGCGACTACCTCGTTTTTCGTAGGGGCGAGCATCGCTCGTCCGCCGTTTCCCGTCCACCCGTCCCCTGTCGACTAATGGCTATTTCCCGTCTCCTAACTCCTACTACCTACCGCCTACCGCCTACCTCCTGCATTGACTGCCGACTACTTTCGTACCTTGAAATCTTAATAAAAACCGAGAAGCGAGCTTTAGCTCGCCTCTCGCTGAATTCTAAATTATTTCGCCAGCACTTAGTTCATTGGCAGATAGTACTCTTCCGGACGGGACTTGAGTTCAAATATCTGCACTATCATTCCTACAATCGCTACCAGCAACACTAATATGCTTGCAACCAACTGCAGCACATAGCTATAGAAGTACTGCGGTGAATACCAGGAAATTATTCTATTCCCAACCGAACCGATAATCCCGCAGATTCCAAACGCAAACGGGAACAATTGTGTCATAACGCCGCGCTTCTTCCAGCACAGCAGTAAGCCTACCAACCCAAACAGAATTTGCAGCAGTGTCGGGCAAAGATTCCACATTCTGATAAAGCGCGGAACTTTATCGACATCCTTATGGTCAATATCCGCAAGGCTGTTCTTACCCGTATCTTTAATATCACGGTAACGCCTCATCACGGACGTTCCGTCCGCGTTATCACTCCAGAATAAATTGTGATACGGCGCGTCCTTCGCCTTAGAGCCTTCAAAATCCATTTTCACCAAAATCTGAGGATAGTTATACGGGAACAAAATATACTGCCACAAGCTATATCGCGTCGGATAATCACGCACCTCATCACGACCGTTAAGCGCCTTGAGCGTATCGTTTCCGCGGTAGAACTGGCTTACAGCCTTGTACTCACCTACATAACTATTAGTCGTCTCATCCCAGTAAGCGCCGTCAACAGCAACGAATTTAAGCGGACCCTTGCTCGGATCAATTCCAAAATTGACGTCTGCGTCGTACTCAAAGTACGGGAAAAGCCATGTCAAAAATGTAATAATAATACAAATAATTGAAATCCCCCTGAAAATCGGGGCTAAGCGCAACGATGTCTCGCGATCCATTTATGTATCTCCCTTCGGTCACCGTCTAATACTGTGTGAACATATTATAAACTACTATCTTCACCTTGTCAAGCACTTTTTTCAATTTCGGCTCAACAAACTGGTATTATTCCACAAGCTGAAAAAGAAACCGACTTATCCTTATATACAATTTGACAATACTCCTATGTTAAAATTCCGAAAAACCGGCGTCCGTTATCCGTCGTCAGCTTTGCCGCTTCCTCTAATGATATTCCTTTAATCTCCGCTATCGCCGCCGCAATATACCGCAGGTTTGACGAGTCATTGCGTTTTCCACGGTTAGGCTCTGGCGATAAATAGGGGCAATCCGTCTCTATCATAATACGCTCAGCAGGAATCACCGCCGCCGCTTCCCTCGTCTTACGCGCATTCTTGAACGTTATCACGCCGGTAAAGGAAATGCTCCACCCAAGCTTCACTATTTCCTCCGCCATCTCCGCGCTTCCGCTGTAACAGTGGAACACTCCGCGCAACTCCGGATATTTCCGGCAGAAATCCTTTACCACTCTAAGGCAATCCTCATGAGCGTCGCGGTCGTGAATCACCACCGGAAGCTTCACTTTCACCGCAAGCTCCATCTGAGCGCAAAACGCCGCCATCTGAACCTCTCTGCTTGGCTCCGGATAGTGATAGTCTAATCCTATCTCGCCGATCGCTACTACTTTCGGATGCGCCGCCAGACGCTCAAGCTCATCAAGGTCATATTCCTCAGCCTCATTCGGGTGAACGCCCGCCGCCGCGTAAATATAATCATACTTTACCGCAAGCGCGGCAGCTTCCCGCGAGGTCTGCATACTGCTGCCGATATTGACGATTAACTCTATGCCGTTCTCTGGAAGTATCCGTCCCAAAAGCGCGACGCGGTCAGCGTCAAATTGCTTGTCGTCATAATGGGCGTGAGTATCAAAATACATATTTATACCTCTTGTGCCGTTATTTCCGGTTCCTCAGTTCCCTTGTTTGCCCGCTCAAATCCGCTCCAGTTACTGCGCAGATAGTGTACCAACACTATTATCGTACACAGCGTCCACGTTGCAGGATACCCTAACGACACCACAAAAACCGTATATCTAATCTTCGTCATAAAGAACAAATATATCTGCCGCAGAACTACAAACGATATTATGCTCGCAAAAGTCGCGGTTTTAACATCACCTGCGCCGCGCAAAGCCCCCGGTATTATCTGTGTTCCGGCAAGCACAAAGTAAAACGGCGCAAACACACGCATAAACTGCCATCCGTAATCCAGCACCTCCGTATCGCCGGAGAATATCCGCAGAAACTGACTGTGAAAAATAAGCACGGTCACTGATAAAATCACCGTCGGCACAATCGCAATGATTACCGACCACTTAACCCCGCTTCGCGCGCGTTTTACTTCCCCCGCGCCGAGATTCTGACTTACGAACGTCGTAACCGCAAGCGCCATCGTCTGTACGGGAAGCGGCAGAAAATTATCAAGCTTATTCGCCGCGCTGTGTCCGGCAACCGCAACCGCACCAAGTCCGTTCATATACGTCTGAACCATTACGTTGCTGATGCTTACGATTGCGCCCTGTATCGCTCCGGGCAGTCCTAACGCAACTATGCTCTTTGTGATAGCCCCGTTCAATCTCAGTTTACGGAAATCTAAACGGTATTCCCTGTGTGATCTATGCAATGTGATAACCACCAATACTGCCGTAAGCGCTTCCGCGAATATCGTCGCCCACGCCGCTCCGGCAACACCCATTCCGAATACGCGCACAAGCACTACATCGCCGATTGTATTTACGACCGTTGAGACTATCAAAAAATATAGTGGATACCTGGAATTCCCCACGCTTTGCAGAACCGCCGCACCCATATTGTAAACGGTCAGTCCGAGCAGTCCCGCAAAATATATACTAAGATACTTCACAGCGTCCGGCATCATACTATCCGGGGTATTCATCATTCTCAAAATAAGCGGCGAAGCTGCTACTCCAATCACAGACAGTCCTGCACCGATAATCAGAGACAGCAGTATTGAAGTATGTACGGTATCGCTAAGTTTTTTATCGTCCTCCGCGCCGAAGTAACGCGATATAAGTACGCTCGCTCCGGATGACATCCCCATAAAGAACGATATCAGCAATTGCGTCAACGCCCCCGTCGAACCTACCGCAGCAAGCGCGTCCCGTCCTACAAAGTTGCCTACCACTACAGCGTCTACCGCGTTATAAAGTTGCTGCAATAACGCCCCTGCAAGCAGCGGCATAGAATATGTAATCAACTGACGCGGAATATTGCCCCGCGTCATTGAGCCTGTTTTGTTGTGCGTAAAAATTCGCCTCGATTCAATTTTGCGGTTAGTGAAAATAGTTAGCGAACGTCTTTCCGTTCGCTAACTACTGACTGCTTGTTGCCGTGTGCTAAGTTAACCCTCTACAAGCTCAATGACCGCCATCTCTGCGGCGTCGCCGCGGCGGGGTCCAAGTCTGTAGATACGCGTATATCCGCCGTTGCGGTCTGCATACTTAGGAGCTATCTCCTTAAATACTTTCGTAACGGTATCTTCCTTAGTCATATACGCAAGCGCCATGCGGCGGCTGGCAAGCGTGTTCTTCTTGCCGAGCGTAATCATTTTCTCCGCAATCGGGCGAATCTCCTTCGCTCGTGTTACCGTTGTCTCAATACGCTTATATTGAAGCAGATCAGTGACCTGCTGACGCAGCATTGCGCGGCGCTGATCGCTCGTCTTACCGAGCTTCCTGTATCCGGACATTGTTGCTTCCTCCCCTTAGTTTTCAGAGCTGGCTAACAACGACAGCCCCAACATATGCAATTTGTTTATTACCTCTTCCAAAGACTTGCGTCCGAGATTGCGTACCTTGATCATCTCTTCTTCCGTCTTCTGTACAAGGTCTTCTACGGTGTTGATATTTGCGCGCTTTAAGCAATTGAACGAACGCACCGATAAATCTAACTCTTCTATAGTCATATTCATAAGGTTGTTGTTCACCGGTTCTAAACGCTCAGTCGCCACTATCTTGCGAACCTTGCTTTCGCTGAGGTTTGTAAACAGCGCAAACTGCTCGCAAAGAATTTCTCCGGCGGCGGAAACCGCCTCTTTCGGAGCAAGCGTTCCGTCCGTAGTGACGTCTAAAATCAGCCTGTCCAAATCCGTTACGCTGCCCACGCGCGCGGGTTCGACCGTGAAGTTGACTTTCGTAACGGGCGTGAAAATGCTGTCCACCGGAATCAATCCGATAATATTCTGCGCCGGCTTATTCTGCTCTGCACTGACATATCCTTTGCCGTGCGCAAACGTAAGCTCCATTGAAAGTTCCGCGCCCGCGCTTAGCGTCGCGATTTTCTGCATCGGATTAAGTATTTCCACATCCGCATCTGCGCCAATATCGCCTGCGTAGATTTCACCCTCTGTATTCGCCTGTAAATAGACCGTTTTCGGCTCGTCTGTATACAAACGCGCAAGAAGTTGTTTAACATTGAGTACGATTTCCGTAACGTCTTCTTTGACTCCTGGAATCGTCGAGAACTCGTGCGGTACTCCGGCAATTTTTATCGACGTGACCGCCGTGCCGGGCAAGCTGGACATCAGCACCCGTCTTAATGAGTTCCCAAGGGTCATTCCATAACCGCGGTCAAGAGGTTCAACTACAAATGTAGCTCTCTTGCTATTACCGGGCGTTTCGATGGTTTGTACTGCCGCTTTTTGTATTTCCATTTAATTTTACCCTCCATATCGCGAAAATTTTCAGCTTACCAATCGCGAGGGTTATACTACTTGGAATACAACTCGACGATTAAGTGCTCTTCTATTGGAAGATCTATATCTTCCTTTTGCGGAATCCCTAACACTTTAGCTGCATATTTCTCTCGATCGAACTCCAACCACTTCGGTGCGGGTCTGGATGCGTTAGCCTCTAACGAACCCTTAAACTTCTCTAATGAACGGCTCTTATCGCGCAGCGTAATAACCATTCCGGGCTTCACAAGGAACGACGGGATATTCACCTTGCGTCCATTGACCTCAAAATGTCCGTGCGTTACCAACTGGCGCGCCTCCGGACGCGACATCGCAAATCCAAGCCGGTAAATCGCGTTATCTAAACGTGACTCGCACAGGCTGAGCAAATTCTCACCTGTTTGTCCCTTCATACGGGACGCTAACTCAAAGTATCCGCGGAACTGCTTCTCAAGCAGACCGTAGTAACGTTTTGCCTTCTGTTTCTCACGCAACTGAGTACCGTATTCGGTAACCTTTGAGCGACCTTGCCCGTGAGCGCCCGGCGCATACGCGCGGCGTCCGAAAGCGCACTTATCTGTGTAGCAACGGTCGCCTTTCAGGAACAGCTTCTGTCCCTCTCTGCGGCACAAACGGCATACTGCTTCGGTATATCTTGCCATAATTATCTCCTTACTTCTTCAAATCGAGCAGATTATACTCTTCTGCGCTTCGGCGGTCTGCATCCGTTGTGCGCAATCGGTGTAACGTCCTTAATCAGCGTAACATCTAAACCGACGGTTTGAAGCGCGCGAATTGCCGCCTCTCGTCCCGAACCCGGTCCTTTTACGTACACCTCAACGGTCTTTAAGCCATGCTCCATCGCCGCCTTTGCCGCAACTTCCGCCGCCGTCTGAGCCGCAAAAGGCGTACTCTTTCTGCTGCCGCGGAACCCCTGCTGTCCGGAGCTTGCCCAACTAAGAGCGTTGCCCTGCAGGTCAGTGATCGTTACCATCGTGTTATTGAACGTAGAGCGGATATGCACAGCTCCGCGCTCAATATTCTTACGCTCACGGCGCTTAGTACGTACACGCGCACCGCCGCTTGCTTCTTTTTTAGCTGCTGCCATTATCTCGCCCCCTTTACTTCTTCTTATTAGCTACCGTACGCTTCGGTCCTTTACGCGTACGTGCATTAGTTTTACTGCGCTGACCGCGAACAGGCAGTCCGCGGCGGTGACGCAATCCGCGATAGCATCCGATCTCCGTCAGACGCTTGATGTCCAAAGCTACACTGCGGCGCAGGTCTCCCTCCACCATGTAGCCCTTGTCAATCTCATCGCGAAGCGCCGCTTCTTCGCGCTCCGTCAAGTCCTTAACACGAGTGTCGGGATTGATTCCCGTCGCTTTCAAAATGTCGTTTGCGCTCTTTCTGCCAATACCGAAAACGTAAGTGAGACCAATCTCAATACGTTTGTCTTTCGGCAAATCTACGCCGGCTATTCTCGCCATACTTTGACAACCAGTCCTTTCGTTTTTAATGGTTAGTTTTTCAAATTTTTAGTGATAAATTTCCGCTTTCCGCGCTCCGCAAAACGAACGCCTATCATCCGGATTTATCCTTGTCTCTGCTTGTGCTTAGGATTTTCACAGATAATCATCACACGACCTTTTCGCTTGATGATCTTGCATTTCTCGCACATAGGTTTTACGCTCGGTCTAACTTTCATTATTTTTGCCCCCTTTGTATTTGGGTGTAAGAGTCTTTTCAAACCCTTAACTGCCGTTTGCTATTTGCTTCGCCAAGTAATTCTGCCCTTTGTGAGGTCATACGGTGACATCTGAACCGTGACCTTGTCGCCGGGCAATATGCGAATGTAGTGCATTCTCAGCTTACCGCTGATATGAGCCTGAATCGTGTGACCCTTGCCGATGTCCACCTTGAACACCGCGCCGGGAAGCGACTCAACTACCGTTCCCTCAAGTTCTATTACGTCTTCTTTACCGCCCATTATTCGACCTCCCCTCGGGCTTTTTTAACCGCTAATATTTTCCTTATCTCCGCATCCGTTCCCGTTATCCTTTTCGCGGTTCCGGATATGAGTTTCAGATGCTTAGGATTTTTGCGCTTAGGGTTTTGCAGCTTATGATGCTTGCCGTCCGTCAGCAGAAATTTGCCTTTATCTTCACCGATTATCAGGTATAAAATGCCGGCGTCATGTCCCGCTGTGGATTTTGCGAACTCAAACTTCGTTTCCGTCATACAAACCCGTCACCTTCAATCGGAGTAAGTATTTCCGGCTCTCCGTTCGTTATAAGAACAGTGTTCTCATAATGCGCGGAAATTGAACCGTCTTTGGTGAGTACCGTCCACTCGTTTTTGTCAACGCAGGTCGGCGCTTTGCCTAAGTTCACCATAGGTTCTATCGCCAGCACCATCCCCGGCATAAGCCGTACTCCGTGAACGCCTTGCTCAATGTAGTTCGGCACTTCCGGATCTTCGTGAATACTGCGCCCTACTCCATGTCCGCAGTAATCGCGGACAATGCTGAAGTCGTTTTCCTCAACGTATGTCTGAACCGCACGCGATATGTCTCCAATCCGGTAACCTTTCTTTGCGAAATCAAGCGCTTTGAAAAAGCTTTCTCTGCAAACCCTGATCAGCCGCTTCGCGTCATCAGAAATCTCACCTACCGGAAACGTTGCACAGCAGTCCGAATGATAGCCGTTGAGCTGCGCCCCAACATCTATATCTACAATGTCGCCCTCACACAGTATCCGCTTTCCGGGTATCCCGTGAATGACTTCATCATTCACAGAGACACATACGCTTGCGGGAAACCCGCGATAATCAAGAAATGAGGGCAACGCGCCGTTTGCTTTCATATACGCGCGAACCTCGCGGTCTATAGCGCGCGTAGCGATTCCCGCTTTTAGCATCTGACCCGCGAGCTTTCTCGCGCCAGATGCAATAACTCCCGATTTGCGCATTAGTTCGATTTCTTTAGGAGTTTTAAGCGTAATCATTAAAGCCCTACCGCCCCGGCAAGCGCCTTATTGACATCCTCAATCGTCTGAGTAGCGTCAACCGTTTTCAGCTTACCTTTCGCGCGGTAGAAGCCGATAATCGGCTCCGTCTCCGCGTGATAGACTTTCAGGCGGTTAAGAACGGTTTCCGCTTTGTCGTCTTCACGAATTATCAAAGCGTCTCCGCACTTGTCACAAACGTTGTCTTTTTGCGGAGGATTAGCTGTTACGCTGAACACCGTGCCGCACTTAGGGCAAACGCGCCTGTCGCCCATACGTCGAACGATCTCATCGTCTGAAATCTCCAAGCTGAGCGCAAGGTCAATATCAACACCGAGTTCGTCAAGAGCTTCCGCCTGCTTGAGGTTGCGAGGCATTCCGTCAAGGATGCACCCGTTAGCGCACGCCGGAGTTTGCAGGAACTCCTTAACGATTTGCAGAATCAGCGCATCCGGAACCAAAGCGCCGGAGTCCATATATCCTTTTGCCTCTTTGCCGAGCGCCGTACCTTCGCGCACTGCCGCGCGCAGCATATCACCGGTCGAGAGCGCAGGTACTTGCAAAAGCTCCGTTAATTTCGCCGCCTGCGTGCCTTTGCCGGCTCCCGGAGGTCCAAGTAAAACAATCTTCATTGTCAGTGACCCCCGATTATTCAAGGAAGCCTTTATAGTTGCGCATAAGCAACTGAGCCTCTAATGCTTTGACCGTTTCTAACGCAACGCCTACCACGATGATAATCGAGGTTCCGCCTAACGCCAGTCCCATATTGCGCGTTCCGAACGCCATCGGCAATGCCGCTACAAGTCCGAGATAAATCGCACCGAACAAAGTGACCTTATTGAGCACCTTACGGATAAATTCGCTTGTCGGACGACCCGGTCGGAAGCCCGTTATGAAACCGCCGTTGTTTTTGAGGTTATTGGCAATCTCAATCGGATTGAACTGTACAGTCGCGTAGAAGAAGCTGAATCCTATAATCAGCAGGAAATACAGTATAATATATACCGCGCTTCCCGTATTGAACAGGTTAAGCAATCCGCGTCCGAACGTACCCTCAGCCGGGTTAGAGTTCACGAACATCATAATCGTAGCTGGTAAGCTTGCAATACTCTGCGCGAAAATAATCGGCATAACGCCGGACATATTTACTTTCATCGGAAGATGAGTGCTTTGTCCGCCGTACATTTTGCGACCCACCACGCGTTTGGCGTACTGTACGCCTATTCGCCGTTCAGCATCTGAGACAAATACGATAAGAGCTATAATAATCAGAACGCCTGCGATAATCGCAATCGCCGTAAACCAACTCATACCGCCCGCCGCGACATTACTTACCATAGTGACCGTAACGCTCGGCAGACGCGAGATAATGCTCGCAAACAGGATGATAGAGATACCGTTGCCGATACCGAACTCCGTTATCTGCTCGCCAAGCCACATAATCAGCGCGGAACCCGCAGTGAACGAGAGAACGATAACAATCGCTTC
>JAITQY010000175.1 GCA_031288675.1 Oscillospiraceae bacterium
ACCGTGTACTTCTTCGTCCGCGAGGTACGATTTTGCAGGTGTTAGGCTCTAACTTTGAGTTTCCGCGTCTGATAAAGCTGGTATGGGCAGGCGCCGTGCTCGTAATCGCGATAAATTACGCTTCCATTGTGTGGACTTCACTCAAAGTAATGACTGTTGCGCTGATGATAGTGTGGGGAGTGTTCATATTCAGCGGAGTGTTTATCCTTGCCGCAACTGTGTGTTTTTGGACGGTAGAGGGGTTGGAGTTCCGCAACATTTTCACAGACGGCGGACGTGAGCTTTCGTCGTTTCCGCTAACGATTTACAACAAATGGCTTCGGCGGTTCTTCACGTTCGTAATTCCGTTCGGGTGCTTTAACTATCTGCCGCTTATGTATCTGACCGGGCGCGCGGATAACGCAATGTACGCGTTTACGCCGTTACTCGGCGCGTTGTTTATCGTGCCGTGTCTGCTGGTATGGCGAATCGGCGTGCGGCATTACGTGAGTACGGGGAATTAACGGCGCGCGGCGCGGCGGCGGTCAATCCACAGGAACAGATACGCCAGCGCGATGAAGAAAACGGTGATAACCGCAACATAGATGAACACCCGCGCTCCGAGCTGATCGAAGTCGATGAAGAAATACGGAAACCGCGCGGAGGGTGCGGAGAAGCCGCCTGCGCCATAGTTGACAAGTCCGGAGAAGCCAAGTACAGACGATTGAATCAAGTACCATATTGGCAGCGCGGCGAATATCCAAGGGTCACGGAGTTTAAGTTTGCCCGGCTCGGCAAACAGGAAGAAGTCCGCCAGCATCAGCAGTGGTGTGAACGTGTGCACCTGCAGGTTCATATACGAAAACAGGAATCCGGCGTTTGAAACGGGCGCAAGCAATCCCCAGAATATGAGCATAGTCACTGTGATTGCAAGCGCGGTAACTGCGGACAGGCGTTCCAACCCGCTTACGCGCCCGTGTATGCCGGCGCGTTTGATTTGCAGGGCGGTTCGGACAAGCAGTATTCCGAACACGACCATTACAAGTATGTTGCTTTCCGTCGTGTAGTATAAAAGAGTAACGGGTGAAAAAGTTCCGCTAAAAACGCCAAGCATATCAAGAATACCTGCCAGGCAAAGCAAGAACGCAACGGATCGGAAGCATAACGCGAAAAGCCGGTTGTTTTTCATGTTCAGGTCTCCTTGTTTTTTAATATCAAGCATCTTCGCCAATCTCAAATCCGCGATATTGGAGGGCTTCGGCAAGATGCGGAACTTCTATTTTTTCGCTGTTTGAAAGATCGGCGATAGTTCGGGCGACGCGCAGAATTTTATCGTGGCTGCGACCGGTCATGCCAAGCGCGTCGAAGGCGGTGCGGAGCAACTTAGTACCGGCTTCGTCAAGTTCGCAGTGTTTATGAACCATAGAGGCGGACATCTGACCGTTGCACTCCGTACGGCGGTTCGCGCCGGAAGCTCCGTTAGCGTTAGGGTCAGAGAACCGGGTGCGCTGTAACTCACGTGCAGCATTTACACGCTCACGAACAGACGCGGACGGTTCCGCAGGTTTGGCGTCGCGGAGTTCATCGAACTCTAAAGAGCGGACGCCGACGTAAATGTCAATTCGGTCGAGAAGCGGTCCTGAAATTTTTGAACGGTAGCGCAGAACCTCGTTATCGCTGCAAGTACAGCGTGATGTGCCGTGCCAGCCGCATTTGCAGGGGTTCATCGCACAGATGAGAATAAAGCGGCTTGGGTAAGTAACACTTCCGCTGACACGGGAAATAGTGACCTCACCCTCTTCCATCGGCTGACGAAGCGCTTCAAGCGCAAAGCGCGAGAATTCAGGCAGTTCGTCAAGGAAGAGTACTCCGTTGTGGGCGAGCGAGATTTCGCCTGGCTTGGGATTTGTGCCTCCGCCCGCCAATCCCGCCTGCGATACCGTATGATGAGGGCTGCGGAACGGTCTTGCGCTGATGATAGGTCGTTTGCTATTGGTTTCTCCCGCGATACTGTGTATCGCAGTAGTCTCTAACGCTTCGGCGCGTGACATAGCCGGAAATATGGACGGCATACGACCGGCAAGCATTGACTTACCGGAACCCGGAGGTCCGCTCATAAGTACATTGTGACCTCCTGCGGCAGCGATTTCAAGCGCGCGTTTGACGTTATCCTGTCCTTTGACTTCGGCAAAATCGCCTCCAATGTAATCGACGTCGGCGTATTCACCGTAGTTTTTAGTAGAAACGGGTTCAATTTGCTTCTGACCGCTTAGGTGCTGAATCAAATCCGCAACCCTCGCAACAGGATAGACGGTAACTCCCTCCGCGAACGAAGCCTCGTCCGCATTATCAACCGGAACGAATAATGACTTGATTCCCAGCCGTTCAGCCGAGAGCGCAACGGACAATGCTCCGGCAATAGGACGCGTCTCGCCACTGAGCGAAAGTTCCCCGATAAACGCCGCATCATCCGGAATGGGCGGCATCGACCCCGACGCCGCGAGTATGCTAAACAGAATCGGCAGGTCGTAAAGCGTACCTTTCTTCATCGTGTCGGCAGGCGCGAGATTGACCACTATATGCGCCGGAGGCAGTTTGAACCCTGATATATCGGCGGCGGAACGAACGCGCTCCCGCGACTCCTTAACTGCCGCGTCCGGTAATCCTACGACATCAAAACGCGGAAGTCCGCGCGAAACCGAACACTCCACCGTGACCCCATATCCTCTAACTCCGCCCAATCCAACCGACCTTACCCGGCTCGTCGTCATCTGCATACCTCTTTTCGTTTTTCGACAGTTTACCATAATTTAGCCGTATTGTCAAGACGGAGGCGAATATTAGTCGGCAGTCGAGAGTGGACGGGAGAACGACCGTACAGGAGATAGGCGGTAGGTATTAGGAGTTAGGAGACGGGGGGACGATGGCGGGCGAGTTGTTTTGTGTTTTTCGGGCGAGCAATGCCGAGATAGTCGGTAGTCAGTAGTCGACAGTAGGCAGGGGACGATAGTAACGTCCTGCGGGGGACGGGTTTAGATTATAGATACGTTAATCATTAAATACTAGTCGCCAACCATTACGCCTGTATTATAGCACAAAGTTTCTGATTTGTCAAGAGATAATTTGTGTGTAATCGTAAACAAATTATGAATTTTAAGCGTGCGAGGAATTCCCCGCACGCTTATGAATTATTTCGTTTTCATCTCTTTCCCGCCGTGTTTGAGACGGTCTTTTTCCTCAGCGCGCTTTCCGTTATTAAACCGTCCAAGCGTACTGATATACCCCGTTACACGCCGGATACGCTGGAACGGAACGTCACCCTCCTTGCGTCCGCAACCCGGGCACTGGTCTTTTATAATTCCCGCGAATCCGCAAACCGGATCACGGTCTACCGGGTGGTTCACGCTGCCGTATCCTACGCCGCGCTCCGCCATATACCGGATGACCTTCTCGAACGCTTCAAGGTTATCGCTCGGGTCGCCGTCCATCTCAATATAGGTTATGTGACCGGCGTTAGTAAGCTCGTGATACGGAGCCTCAAGGTTGATTTTCTCAAAAGCGGCAATCGGGAAATACACCGGAATGTGGAAGCTGTTGGTATAATAATCGCGGTCAGTTATACCAGGAATTACTCCGTAGACTTTCTTATCAATCTTCACGAAGCGTCCGGACAGTCCTTCCGCCGGAGTAGCAAGCAAGCTGAAATTCAGGTTATATTTTTTACACGCGTCTTCCATTTTTTCACGCATATGACCAATGATTTCAAGTCCGAGATTCTGAGCCTGTTCCGATTCGCCGTGGTGCTTACCGGTAAGAGCAACTAACGTCTCCGCAAGACCGATGAACCCAAGCGAAAGGGTTCCGTGCCTGAGTATCTCGCCGACCTCATCTTCCGGATCAAGTTTTTCACTGTCGAGCCATACTCCCGCTCCCATCAAGAACGGGTAATTCTTAACTTTCTTGTGCGCCTGAATTTCAAAACGCGCAAGCAGTTGCTGAATTCCAAGCTCAATTTTGGAATCTAACATTTCAAAAAATACGTCAATATTGCCTTTAGCCTTGATGCCAAGTCTCGGCAGATTCAGAGTTGTGAAAGAGAGGTTGCCGCGGCTGTAGCTGATTTCACGGCTTGTATCATAGACATTTCCCATAACGCGCGTGCGGCATCCCATATACGCAACCTCCGTTTGAGGAGTTCCGTCGTAATACTGCGCGTTGAAAGGCGCGTCCATAAACGCGAAGTTAGGATACAGGCGCTTCGCGCTGCACCTGATCGCAAGCTGGAAAAGGTCGTAGTTAGGGTCGCCGGGGTTGAAACTTACACCCGCTTTTACGCGGAAAATCTGAATCGGGAATATCGGGGTTTCGCCTCCGCCAAGTCCGGCAATCGTGGTTTCCAGGAGGTTCTTCATTACCAACCGACCCTCTTTGGAGGTATCCATACCATAGTTAATGGAGCTGAAAGGCGTCTGCGCTCCGGCGCGGCTGTTCATCGTGTTAAGGTTGTGGATAAGAGCCTCCATAGCCTGATATGTCTGTCTGTCCGTTTCAGCCCACGCCCAGCGCTCCGCAATCTCTTCCGGGTTTTCTGCGTTAAGCTCCTGCGCTTTCGCGAGGTTAGCGGCGTAGAGTTTCTTGTATGTTTTGCGAACGCCGTCCGCCATAGCGTAGTCGAAGTTCACCACGCTCTGACCGCCGTGCTGGTCGTTTTGGTTGCTCTGAATCGCGATACAGGCAAGAGCAGCATAGCTGGCGACAGAATTCGGCGCGCGAAGAACTCCGTGACCTGTGCTGAATCCTTTTTCAAAGAGCTTCAGCAGGTCGATTTGGCAGCAAGTAGTCGTCAGCGTGTAGAAGTCGAGATCATGGATATGAATATCGCCGCTGCGGTGCGCGTCGGCAAATTCCGGCTTTAGAATATAGTTTTCATAGTACCATTTAACGCTCTCAGAACCGTACTTCAGCATACTGCCCATAGCGGTATCGCCGTTGACGTTGGCGTTCTCGCGCTTGACATCGCTGTCCGCCGCGTCAGCGAATGTTATCTCTTGGAAAGACTTGATTAGTTTGCTGTTCATCTGACGCGCGAGAGAGCGTTTTTCTCTGTAAAGTATATATGCTTTCGCCGTTTGAATGAACCCGTTGGTCATCAAAACTTGTTCAACAGTATCCTGAACGTGTTCAACGTCCGGACATGGATCGCCCTCCGTCTCCAGAAGCGCAATCACCTGCTCCGCGAGTTTAACGGAGTGCTGCTTTGAGTTCGGCTTCTTGGTGGCGGCGAGAGCCTTTTCAATTGCGGCGGCGATTTTAGAAAGATCAAAATCAGAGACACGTCCGTCGCGTTTTTTGATGTTTGTAATTCCCTTGCTCACAGTAAGCTCCGATTCCGGAATTTGGATATCATTCGTGTAGGTGGTCATAGTAAAAATCCTCCAAGATTTTGCGGCGTGGTGTGATACTATATATTGTATCCAATCAGTTCAAGCCGTATAGATATAGTAGCACAACATAGTTGTTATGTCAAGAGTATTTTAACAAAATTCCGAAAGTTTATTTCGGCAATACTTTACAGATTTCGTGTTCGGGAAAATATAACATTTTAATTTTGGTAAAGCAGCTTAATATTACGCAAAAGCTCTCGAAAACACCTGTAAAGTGTTTTTACACTACATAATGATACGTCAAAAGCTGTTCTAAATTTATCCGCTGGATTTTTACTTTACACTATTTATCATATGCGCCTGATAACCTGCGCCGAATCCGTTATCTATGTTCACGACGCTTACTCCGCTTGCGCAGGAATTAAGCATAGCCAGCAGCGCGGCAAGTCCGTTAAACGACGCGCCGTAACCTATACTGGTCGGCACCCCAATAACCGGACAGCTAACAAGTCCTCCGATTACACTTGCAAGCGCACCCTCCATGCCCGCAACGGCAATTACGCACCGCGCATCCTCAAGCTCATCAAGTTTGCTTAATAAACGGTGAAGTCCGGCAACCCCGACGTCATAAAGCCGCACTACATTAGAGCCGAGAGTTTCAGCAGTTATCGCGGCTTCCTCGCTTACCGGAAGATCGCTTGTACCCGCGCAGGCAATCACAACTTTTCCGTGACGCTCGACCGGCGCAGGATTTGCAACCGCGATACGCGCAAGCTGATGATATGTAACCTCGCACGGGAGATTCAGCGCATCGAATTTATCTTTATCAAGCCTGGTAATCAAAATATTCGCCGCGCCGTTGCTGTGCATCGCGGAAACGATGCCGGATACTTGCTCCGGAGTTTTCGACTGTCCGTAGATGACCTCGCCAACTCCTGTGCGCTTTGCTCTGTGGTGGTCAACTTTTGCGTAACCTAAGTCTTCGTAATTCATATGTATACTCCTGTTAAAATTAGTCGGCAGTTATTAGTCGGCAGTCGAGAGTGGACGAGAGGTACGACGGGCGAGCAATGCTCGCCCCTACGGGAATGGGGGATAGCCATTAGTCAACAGTCGGCAGTCGAGAGTGGACGGGGGTCACAAGGGAAGTTAATCATTAAATATTAGTCGCCAATCATTACTCAAGTATTATAGCACATAAAATTCGGTTTGTTTATAGATAAATTTTGTGTAATCGTAAATAATTTGTGAACATACCTAAAATTTTTGAAATAAGTACAAATTAACAGCTATAGGACGGTAGTTGTATCATAAGGAAAATTAGAAAGTTACAACACCGCGAACACGGTTATTAGTTTCTGTATATAAAGTTCGCTTCGCTATGCTATCAATTACAGATACATAGATACAGGGAACGCACAAATCGCGTTCCCTGTATTATTTTATTCATCCGACTTTTACAAGTTCTACCTTATCGTCAATCAATTTGAGCGTAACGGTGTCACCCGCGGCAAACGCGCCCTCCAAAAGCTTCTCGGAGAGACCGTCTTCTAATGCTGATTGGATAACGCGGCGCAGCGGACGCGCTCCATATACCGGGTCGAACCCTGTCTCGGCAAGTTTGTCCACCGCGTCAGGCTCCGTTACCAACGTCAGTCCAAGCGGCACAACGCGCTTCGCTACTTCGCTTACCATGTTGTCGGCAATCTCGCGAATATTTTCTTTCGTAAGCTGAGCAAATACTATCGTATCGTCAATCCGGTTCAGGAACTCCGGCTTGAAAGCTCGTTTTAGTTCTGCGGTTACGTTCTTCTTGATTTCTTCATAGCTCTTTTCGCGCTGATCGCTCGCAACAGTAAATCCAAGCCGCTTGATGTCATCGGTAATCTGTTTCGCGCCGATATTAGAGGTCATTACAATAATAGCGTTCTTGAAATCTACCTTGCGGCCGTGACCGTCCGTAAGCGCACCGTCTTCCATTATTTGCAAAAGCACATTGAAAACGTCTTCGTGAGCTTTCTCAATTTCGTCGAACAATACTACACTGTAGGGCTTGCGCCGAATTTTTTCAGTAAGCTGACCGCCCTCGTCATAACCAACATATCCCGGGGGTGAACCAATCAGGCGGCTGACGGTGTGGCGTTCCATATATTCTGACATATCGACGCGTATCATTGCGCTCTCATCACCAAACATAGCTTCGGCAAGCGCACGGCACAGCTCCGTCTTACCTACACCGGTCGGTCCGAGGAAAAGGAACGAGCCGATGGGACGCTTAGGGTCTTTAAGCCCTACGCGACCGCGCCTAATCGCCTTAGCAACGGCGGTAACAGCGTTATCCTGTGAAATCACGCGCTTGTGCAGAATTTTTTCAAGGTCGAGCAGACGCGTACTTTCGTCCTGCGTAAGCGTAGTAACCGGTACTCCGCTCCACTTGGACACCACATCGGCAACATCCTCCGGCACTACGCTCATCGGCGCGGCGGACTCTGTTTTTTCCCAGTTGCTGCGGCGGTCATTAAGCTCGTCCTGAAGCTTATCCATCTCGTCGCGCAGACTGCTCGCGCATTCGTAATCCTCTGCGCGAACCGCCTCGTCCTTTTCGGCGGAAACTTTTTCAAGCTTCGTTTCAAGGTCTTTAACATCCGGCGGAGCCGTGCGGCTGTTCATTCTAACACGGCTGCAAGCCTCGTCAATAAGGTCAATTGCCTTATCGGGCAAGAAGCGGTCAGGGATATACCGCGCGGAAAGGTCAACGGCGGCGACTATCGCGTCATCCGTGATTTTCAGCTTATGGTGAGCTTCGTAGCGGTCTTTCAAGCCTTGAAGAATCTTTACCGAATCTTCCTTAGTCGGCTCGTCAACCTGTACGGTTTGGAAGCGGCGCTCTAACGCGCGGTCGCGCTCTACGTGCTTGCGGTATTCGTCAAGCGTGGTCGCGCCGATAATTTGCAGCTCGCCGCGGCTGAGCGCGGGTTTGATGATGTTAGCAGCGTCAAGGCTTCCCTCCGCGCCGCCCGCACCGATAATAGTGTGCATTTCGTCAAGGAACAGGATAACCTTGCCCTGAGCGTTTACAACCTCGTCAAGCGCGTCCTTAATGCGTTCCTCAAACTCGCCGCGGAACTTAGTACCCGCTACCATAGCGGCAAGGTCAAGCATAACGATGCGTCTGCCGCGCAAATCCTCCGGCACATTACCGGCAGCTATCATCTGAGCAAGCCCCTCGACAACGGCGGTCTTGCCGACGCCGGGTTCGCCAAGGAGTACGGGATTGTTTTTCGTGCGGCGGCTGAGTATCTGAATAACGCGCTGAACTTCCGTATCGCGCCCTATCACCGGGTCAAGTTTACCTTCTTTTGCCATAACGGTAAGGTCACGACTGTAGGTGTCAAGCGTAGGCGTCTTGCCGCCCTTCTTATTAGGTTTGCCGCCGCCCCACATATTCATAGCGCCGTTCATCTTCGGTTGTTTGCCGCCGAATTGTCCCTGCGGCGGATGGTTCTGTTTAGGCTGATTTCCGCCCTCCGGAGGGATGCCACCGCTAAGCTCCGTATACAGAGCATTTACGTCCACACCAAGCGACGCTAATACGCGCGCGCCTATACTGTCGTGTTCACGAAGCATAGCCATAAGAATATGCTCCGTCCCAATCAACTGCTGACCAAGCCGGGCAGCTTCCGCGCCGGCACGCTCAATTATGCGCTTTGTGCGCGGAGTAAGCCCCTGAAACGGCTCCGTTCCCGGTTCGCCCGTACCGACGCTTTCCACAATGAGCTTGTAGGCTTTGTTCTCACTGACGCCGTTTTCTGTAAGCGTCTTACCGGCAACTCCGGTAGCCTCGCGAATCAGTCCGAGCAATATATGCTCCGAACCAACGTAGTTATGCCCCAGTTCGCCTGCAGCGTCCTGCGCCAAGTCAATTACTTTTTTTGCGCGTTCTGTAAATTTGTCTTCATATTTCATAAATCTGTCACCTCTTTCAAACGGTTATTGTATTTTAGTATTCTGCAAAGAGTCTCTTATTATTTTCGCCCTGAAGCGGTTTAATTCCTGTTCGTTAAGATTTTCACCCACTCCGCAGCAAATCGTGTTCGGCTGTATACGGTGAAGAAGCTCGTTAAAGGAGTGATACGGTATTTGCAGCTCTCCGATCGAAACGCCTACTCTGGCAATGCTGAGCAATTGCATCGCCTCATTCCCGCCCATATTGCGCGCGGCGCTGAGCAATCCGTAAGCCCTCCAAACGTGGTCTTCGATAAATCCGGGATGATTACTGTCAAGCGCCCTTTGGATTTCCCTCTCGCGCTGAATGATGCGCAGTACCGTAGCGTTAAGATGCTCCACTATTTGCCGCGCGGAGAGTCCATGCGTCACCTGATTGGAGATTTGGTACAGGCGTCCTATGGGCTTTGTCCCTTCGCCGTAGAAGCCGCGAATGGTGAATCCTGTACGGATAAGCTCCGTCGAGAGACGGTGAATGTTTCCGCTGTCCGTATGCGCCGGAAGATGAAGCATTACGCTCGCGCGTATACCGGTTCCAAGATTTGTCGGGCAGCGGGTCAGCCATCCAAGTTTATCACTGTAGGCAAACTTGAAGCGCTCCGACAGCATCATTTCAAGCTTTTCGACTTTCTCAAAGCAATCGCGAAGCGCTAATCCCTCGCGTATCGACTGTATCCGAAGATGGTCTTCCTCGTTAATCATCACGCTTACGTGTTCATCGGCTGAAATAGCCGCGCCGCAGCTATCAGTGCGCTTGCCGAGCAGCTCCTTAGAAATAAGGTGCCGCTCTAAAAGAGACGCAGCCTCAAACGGCTTTTCAGATTTTGATTCGTTAATGTTAATGATTTTGAATGCCGAGCCGCCGGCGATACCGCCCATAAACTCCGTAATGTTTTCAAACACCTCAGCAGCTTCTTTTTGCGTCATAACCTCCGGAAACGGGAAAACCGAAAGGTTACGAGCCAACCTTACGCGTGTGGAAACGGCTATATCATCATAGTGCGGGTAATCCGAGCGCAGTATTTCCGCAAACTCAGCCGGCGGCTCGGGCAAGCTTGTTTGCTGAGCCGCCTCAATCCTCGGCGCAAGCAGCGTCTCAAATACCTTATAGCAGTGGGAACATCCCGCCCTGCCGCTTTCAATTACATCATCTTCATTAGAACCGCAAACCGGACAAACCACCGCCTTGCCGCCGTTCATCAACTCATCTATCGTTAATCTGCGACCGCCTGCTGAATTATCCATCGAAAGTCACCTCCTGCTTTAATCAAAGCTCTGCAACTGTTATGCTACTATTATAGCAATTAGCACTCTCATTGTCAAGTGCTAATTTACGATTTTACAATTTGTTTATAATACTACGAAACCTCCATAATTATTATAGAATTTTGAAAATATTAACCGTATTTATTTTTCAGGGCGTTTATCCGGCGAAAAAGAACCGGAGCAGACGTTCGTCTGCTCCGGCGGTAAATCTTATTATTCGGCATCTGAGATATATGCTTCATATTCATCGCTGTCGATTATAAAGCCCGTATCTAAGCTCTCATAACTGTATATCGTCTTTTCCTTGAAGTCGCGGTAGACGTTAAGCCCTGACCCCGCCGGAATAAGTTTACCGATAATCACGTTCTCTTTCAATCCGTTCAAATGGTCTATCTTGCCTTTAATAGCCGCTTCGGTGAGTACTTTCGTAGTCTCCTGGAAACTTGCCGCAGAGAGGAAGCTCTCCGTTGCGAGAGAAGCCTTAGTAATTCCCATCAGCAAGTGAGTGTATGTAGCCGGCTGCTGGTCGTCTCCAAGAGCTTCATTCAGCCGCACGATTTCAGAGGTATCGGCAACACTTCCGCTAAGTAATCCCGTATCCCCGGCATCCTCGACCCTCGACTTACGCATCATCTGACGCACGACGACCTCAATATGTTTATCGTTGATGTCAACCGCCTGCTGCTTGTAAACTTTCTGTACTTCGCGAATCAGATAATTCTGCACAGGCTCGACGCCAAGTACCTTAAGCACATCGTGCGGGTTAAGCGAACCGTCTGTTAAAATATCGCCTTTTTGCACGGTATCGCCATCGCGAACACTTTTAGACGAGAGCGAAGCATATGTCGCCATAAATGTACTGACCTCTCCGTCTTCTTCGTTGATGATACTGACGTTTATCATATTGTTGCGCTTGTTTTCCTCAAACTTAGCCTTACCGGAAATCTCCGCAATGACAGCGGCTTTCTTCGGTTTACGCGCTTCAAAAAGCTCCTCAACGCGCGGCAGACCTTGTGTAATATCGTCACCCGCGACGCCGCCGCTATGGAAAGTACGCATAGTCAGCTGGGTACCCGGCTCACCGATAGACTGAGCCGCTATAACGCCTACCGCTTCGCCCTCACCCACGCGCTCGCCGGTCGCAAGGTTCATACCATAGCACTTAGCGCATACTCCGCGCTTTGATTTACACTCCAGTACGCTACGAATTTTAATGCTGTGAACTCCGAGAGCCTCCAGCGTAACAGCGTCTTCTTCGTGCAACATCGTATCGCTTGTGAAGATCACCTCTCCGGTCGCCGGGGCAATAATGTCATCAACCGGGAAGCGTCCGTGTATAGCCTCAGCAAAACTCTTTACTTCCTGCCCGTCCTCAAACGCCGCCGCCGCAGTAATTCCGTTATGCGTTCCGCAGTCAGGTTCGCGAATAATAACATCTTGAGAAACGTCTACCATTCGGCGTGTAAGGTATCCGGAGTCCGCTGTACGCAGAGCCGTATCGGCAAGACCCTTACGCGAACCTCTTGAGCTGATGAAGTATTCAAGCACGGACAGACCCTCGCGGAATGACGCCTTGACGGGGATCTCAATCGTACGTCCAGCCGTATCAGCCATAAGTCCGCGCATACCCGCAAGCTGGCTGATCTGGGAGCGGCTTCCGCGCGCTCCGGAGTTCGCCATCATAAATATCGGGTTGCTGTCTTTCATCGAATCCTGAAGCGCGTCCGCAACGTCCTTAGTCGTCTTTTCCCACTCGTCAATAACAAGACGGCTGCGTTCGCTGTCTGTGATTTCTCCGTCTTTGAAGAAACCCTCAATCTCCACTATCTTCTGCTCAGTGTCAGAAATAAGCCTCTGCTTCTCCGCCGGGACTTCAATATCCGCAATTGAAATCGTAATCGCGCCCTTAGTCGAATACTTAAATCCAAGACTTTTAATATCGTCAAGTACTTTTGTGGATACCGTAAATCCGTGCTTTGTAATACATTTATCTACAATTTTAGTAATATCACTTTTTGTCGTGCGGAATCCGATTTCAAAATCGAGACAATGCTCCGGATCATTGCGGTCAATGTAGCCAAGATCCTGCGGAATCGTTTCGTTGTATAGAATTCGCCCAACCGTAGCCGGAACGTCACGTTCTATCTCTTCGCCGTTGAATTCCCCGACACGGCGCACGATTATCGGGTCGTGCATATCAATAATACCATTATCGTATGCAAGCGTAGCTTCGTCCACGTCACGGAACCGCTTTATATACTTCAGTTTTTCTTCTTCATCGGTGATCATTCCGCCGTTCCCGTCCTTGACCGCGTTTTCATAGGTCAGGTAATAAGCCCCGAGTACCATATCCTGAGACAGAACAGTAACCGGCTTTCCGTCCTGCGGACGAAGTAGGTTATTCGCCGACAGCATAAGAATACGCGCTTCCGACTGCGCCTCATATGACAACGGAACGTGAACAGCCATCTGGTCTCCGTCAAAGTCCGCGTTGTACGCCGTACAAACCAACGGGTGAAGCTTCAGCGCGCGGCCTTCGACCAATACCGGTTCAAACGCCTGAATACCAAGTCTGTGCAACGTCGGAGCACGGTTCAGCAAAACCGGATGTTCCTTGATGATTTCGTCAAGCGCATCCCAAACCACAGTCTGCGCGCGGTCTACCATCTTCTTTGCGCTCTTAATGTTGTTCGCGTGACCGTCCTCGACAAGTTTTTTCATTACGAACGGGCGGAACAGTTCAATCGCCATTTCCTTAGGCAGTCCGCACTGGTACAACTTCAAGTCCGGACCTACAACGATAACCGAACGTCCGGAATAGTCTACACGCTTACCCAGCAGGTTTTGGCGGAAACGTCCCTGCTTACCTTTAAGCATATCGGACAGTGATTTTAACACGCGGCTGTTCATTCCCGTGACGGCACGACCGCGGCGACCGTTGTCAATAAGCGCGTCCACCGCTTCCTGAAGCATACGCTTCTCGTTGCGCACGATAATATCCGGGGAATTCAGCGCGTAGAACTTCTTCAACCGGTTGTTACGGTTGATAACGCGGCGGTAAAGGTCGTTAAGGTCGCTGGTGGCAAAGCGTCCGCCGTCAAGCTGAACCATCGGGCGAATCTCCGGCGGAATAACCGGCAGCGCGTCAATAATCATCCACTCCGGACGGTTGCCGGACTGGCGG
>JAITQY010000038.1 GCA_031288675.1 Oscillospiraceae bacterium
ATATATCTGCTATCGTGGTTTTACGTTGCTTAGCCAACCGGTCAATTTCTTCGGCTATTTCTTGCGGAGAATAATTGTACATCTTTTATAAATTCCTTATCATTTTTTGTGTAACCCTACATAAATCCAAAATTTGGATTATATTATATCCATAACCAATCAATGACATTTAGCAATTAAAAGCCAAGTCTCGCACCAAGAACACATACACTAATGTTTTTTTATTCTTGCATTTATGTGTGTCATTTATTTACAAGTTTTTCTATATCTCAATAGTTATCGTACACCTTTGCGAGCATTGCCGCCGCGACTTCTGTGGTTACCTCGACGGGACAGAACGACGACAGGTGGTTGTCCGCTACGTCCTTTGCAAGCGCGACAACGTCATCGCGCTTAGCTATTTCGCTGAGAGGCTTAATACCGGTTTTGCGCATAAGCTCACGGACAGCGTCCGCTATGATTGTTCCGAGTTCCGCGCCGCTCTCGTTACCGGTCAGCGCGGCTCCCATCGCTTTCGCGATTATAGCGGAAGTTTCCGGAAGCGCGGGTGCGGTCAGCGCAAGCGCCTCAGGCAAAGCGAGCGCGCAGTTATAACCATGCGGAGTATGGAACGTCTTTGACAGCGCGTCCGCCACAGCATGTCCGATGTGCGTAACCGGATTATTGAACGCAAAACCCGCGAAGTTGGCGGCAAGCGCCATCTCCGTACGCGCTTCAGCGTTGTTAGGCTCATTGTACGCAACCGGCAGCCACTTGAATATTTTTGCAATCGCCGCCTCACCGAACAAATCGCTGTGCGGATTAGTTTGATTGGTCGTCATCGCTTCGGCGGCGTGCGCCAAAGCGTCAAGACCGGTGTTCGCGGTAATGCTCTTCGGCATTGAATACGTTAGCTCCGGGTCGATAACCGCCAAAGAAGTATTGGTGAACACGCTCCATTTCTCGTTCACGTCCTCCCGGGTAATAACAGCTACAAATGTGACCTCACTGCCCGTGCCTGCGGTAGTTGGCACAAGCACCACAGGAATTTTGATATTTATCATAGCCGGCTGAGCCAGCACAAACTCCTTCGCCGGCTTTCCGGTCTCATACGCTATTGCCGCCGCTTTAGCCGTATCCATCGAGCTTCCGCCGCCTATCCCTATAAGCGCGTCAGCTCCGAATCCCGCGGCAATTTTCGCCGCCGCGTCTACAACGGCACAGGTGGGGTCGCTGGCAACCTCGTCAAATACTGCGCAATCTATTCCGCTTGCTTTCAGCGCGTCAAGAGCTTTGACGGCAACGCCCGCATTGACAAGGGCTTTCTCGGTGATAACAAGCGGCTTCTTACAGCCAAGCTCCCTGATTTTTTCGCCTAATACGCTTATCGCTCCGTTGCCGAACACCACCGGAAGCGGCACTTTGAATTCGTTGTAACTCATTTTTTATATTCCTCCTAATTTGAAAGTAAAAGTCTTTGTCCCGCAATGACTTTAATACATGCCAATAAAATAATGATTGCTTATTTACATCCTATATTATATCTCAATCATTTTATAAAGTCAAGAAATTAACGTATATGAAAAGCAGTATTAATCCAATTTATAAATTTTTCAAAAAAACACTTGACAAACGGAAAAACATATGATATTATAATGGTAACTTAATAATCAAACCGTTAAGGCGAAGTAGTAAGTAACGTTACGGCGTTATAGCGAGTTACCGTTGGTGTAAGGGTAATACGCACGAATTTTACTGAATGGATCGCTGAGGGTCGGAGGAAATCCGGGGCAGGGGAGTTGACGTTTTAAGATAACCCCTAAACTGTGAAAGTAATGCCGAACGGGAGCTTAACCTGTTACAAAGTAAGCGCGTATGCCGGTACGTGAAATTATGGGTGGCGTTAGCGGATATTATTTATCCGTCCCTTGTGCAAGTGATTGCTGTAGGGGACGGTTTATTTATTCTTCGCGAGGTTCCCTTTACGGAATAATTCTATATTTCTAAAGGGGGAGTACCGTAATGGGAAACACTACCAACACCAATGACGTATCCAATGTCATCATCAAAAAGAGAAAGAAGCTCACCACAGCCGATATGGCTCTTATAGCCATTCTGCTTGCCGTAGGCACCGTACTGAAGAACGTTATCAACTTCGGGATGAAGCCGAACTTCATCATCGCTATGTACTGCTTGGTTATCCTGCTAATCAAGCCGACCGTATTAAACTCCGCAATAATAGGGCTGCTTGCCGGAGCGCTGTGTCAGCTTTTCCCTGGAACGCCATTTGTCAATTTTGCAAGCGAGCTTGTCGGAGCGGTTGTTATGGCTCTGTTTATGAAGATTCCTTCACGTGATAATAAGTTCATTGATAATGTACTCAAAGTCGCGCCCTCGACGTTTATAACTACATTATTCAGCGGATTTACGTTTCTCGGACTGATGTGGATTCTTTTCTACGCAGGGGTAAGCGGCGGAACTCCGCCGGCGTCATTAGGCGTTTTCCTTGTCATCATCTTCGGCACAGCGACAATAAACACGGTTATCGTGCAGGTATTGTATTTACCAATAAAGAAAATCCTTAAGCGATAGAGGTATCTCAAAAAAATGGAGCAGCAAAAAAAGGTTATTCTGTCCGGCATAAAACCATCCGGAGAGCTGACGCTCGGTTCTTATTTAGGCGCGATAAAGAACTGGGTAGAGCTTGCGGACACATATGAAACATTCTATATGATGACGGACTTGCACGCAATCACGGTCAGGCAAGAGCCTGCCGATTTGCGCTCGCGCACTCTTAAACAGCTTGCGCAATACATCGCCGCCGGGCTTGACCCCGAAAAGAACACCATCTTCATTCAGTCCCATGTGCCGGAACACGCACAAGTCGGTTGGGTACTCAACTGCTATACTATGTTCGGTGAATTGTCACGGATGACGCAATTCAAGGATAAATCAGTTAAGAACGCTGACAACATCAACGCCGGATTGTTCACTTATCCTGTGCTTATGGCGGCTGATATTCTCATTTATCAGGCTGACCTTGTACCCGTCGGGGACGACCAAAAACAGCATGTAGAGATTACCCGTGACATTGCGTCCCGCTTCAATCACATTTACGGCGATGTATTCAAACTTCCGGAACCGTATATGCCTAAAGTCGGCGCGAGAATAATGAGCCTTCAGGAACCAGCCAATAAAATGTCCAAATCTGAGCAGGATAACGGCGGCTGTATCTGCATTACGGATAAGCCGGAAGATATTATGAGAGCGTTCAAACGCGCCGTTACGGACTCTGATACGGAGGTGCGCTACGACCCCGCAAATAAGGCTGGCGTATCGAATTTAATGCAAATTTACAGTTCCGCAACAGGTAAAAGTTTTACGGAGATAGAGGCGGAGTTCGCCGGCAAAGGCTACGGCGCGTTCAAAACTGCGGCAGGGGAGAGCGTCGTAGAGCTTTTACGGCCGATTCGCGAAAAGGCGGACGACCTTTTGAAAAACAAAGATTATCTGCAAAGCGTCTATAAATCCGGAGCGCTGAAAGCGTCATCAGCCGCCTATAAAACACTGCGTAAAGTATACAAAAAGGTCGGATTTGTTGAACGATAACGGCAATAACAGTAACAAAAGTATCCGCACAGAGAACGTTCTCTGTGCGGATACTAAATTAATCTGATATTTTTTCAAACGAGATATAAGCGTGATCCAACGTTAAGTTATCTGCGGTTATTCCGCCGCCGCCTATCCCGTGAAGATTTATCGTGTCGCCGGAATTGAGCCGCAAAAGGCTGTAGTCACTATAAGTTACAAACTGGCTGCCTCCAAATCGAACCGCTGTTTTTCGTATAAAAGATCCGTTAACAAGCAATGCAACTCCCCAATTCCAAGAATTAGTGGACACTGTGCTGTCCCAGCTTCAAATTTATAGTACACTCTGTAAACGCCGCTTTCAAGCGTTCTGAACTGTTCATCGCTGATACGCTCAACCTTAGGATTAATTTGAATATCATCAACCGGAAACTTAACATCAGTATTCCAAAATTCAGTCAACCTAAAAGTTTGGTCGCTGGTGTTTACCGCGACATAGGCATTGACAGGATACCCCGGACCCGGATCGCCCTGAGGTCCTGTTGCTCCGGTTATGCCTGAGGGTCCCGGCGGACCTTGCAGACCGTCATGACCGGGCTGACCCTGAGGACCCTGTAAGCCCGGCGCACCGGGTTGCCCGGGAGGACCAGGAATCAATTTAACTGGAACGCAATAATCATAACAATTCATAAAAGTTATTTCCTTTCTTTAATTATCAAAACATTTTATGTAATAATTATAACAAGCGTTACAAAAGTTTTGCTGTTATTTCATAGCAGGGTAGCATAGGTAAGGCAAATAATAAATAAAACAAAATTCGTGTTTTGTTTTGTTTTTCGCTTTTCTGAATAGCAAACGGTTTCTCTTAATTCATTCGGATTAGTTTTGTATACGCGCAAAGAGCGGTTGATTTAGATACCAGTTACACTCTCTGAGTGGATACTAACATTAACAATTGGCTTTTGTAAACATAATGGACGAAAATTACTAAGTATTTTGACGTCTATGCAGATATGGATCTTGGCGAGATAATTTTAGTTATTCTCTTGTATTGTAGATATATTTTGTCCACAATATTCTGCTGATTCCAATGCCTGTCCCCCTGCCCTAACGCGGATGGCTCACAGACGTTACAACACTGTACTGCACGCTGTAACGGAAACGTCCGCCGGGTAAAAACCCGGCGGACTTCGCTTACCTGTTATTTAGCCTTTTATGCCCTCATAGCGCAGCTTCGTCCATTTTTCATATTTGAACGAGAGCGCGGCGTCCTGAGTTGCCTTGCGAATATATTCGTGGCTCTGTGACGCCTCCTGAACCGCCGTATAGTACCATGTACCGGGCTTGTTATCAGGCCACGTCACCATTCCGTCAAGCAGGTCGCCGGGAAGCTCCGTGTTAGTAGTTGACGGAAGCTCCGGTCCGCGCTCCAGAACGCGGTTTACCGCCGTGACGAACTCCGCGCGGGTCAGGTTTTTGCCGAGCCCGAACTTCCCTTCCGCCTGTCCGCGCATATATCCAACCTTGACCGCGTTGTAAATTGCCGTAGCAGCCCAGTGACCGCTCTGCGGCACATCCGAAAACCTTAGCGACAGATTTGCTTCCATAACCGGGGGGTTGAGTATCGCGATAATTCCGCCCGTATCCGTCCGTCCGATTATCTGCGCAAGCTCCTCGCGCGTTATCGGATTGTTCGGTCTGAACGTATTATCCTCGTATCCCGCTACCAAGCCGAGTTTGGCGCACGTAGCGACATATCTGTTATACCACGCGTCCTTGTCCACATCGGTAAAACCGCTGTAGTCTGAGGTGTTCGCGTCTACAAGAGCCTCTTCTAACACGCGGTAGAATATCGCGCACACCTCAGCGCGTGTAATGCTGTTCTGCAGACGTACCATGCCGTCCTCATAACCGATGATGTACGCGCGGTGGTAGCCGCCCTCGTCAGCCTTTTCTTTTGAAATCGCGCCGCCTGAGGTTGGTTTCTGCGTAGGAGTAGGATTAGGAGATGGAGACGGAATAGCATCCGGCTCGCCCCAAATCGCGTACAGCGTCAGTGCGTAGTCCGGAGAATATATCTCCATATCAACCCATCCCGACCACAGCGCCGCCGTTGCGCGGTCTGGTATCAGCCTGGTTCCCTCTGCAACGTCCGCGTTATACCACCACCCCTTGAACTCCATGTCTTCCGGAGCGTTGAATTTGCTTTCTGGGAGACGTCCTTCCGCTGTGAGAAGTTCGCTTAGCGCCTCGTCGTAGAATTCATCGCCCTCCGTTGTCGTTGCGCCGTTGCCGCAGAAGAGCGCCATCCAGTCCTTATCCGCCGGAAGCTCCGGCTTCCAGATTGCGTACAGATACAGTTCGTCGCCGCCGTTCAGATACGTACTCCACTCGGAATACGGCGCCATGAATGAAA
>JAITQY010000096.1 GCA_031288675.1 Oscillospiraceae bacterium
CTATGAGGGCTATGATTATCAGGACTTGGCGTTTAGATTTACGCACAAGATAACTCAGCCGCTGCTTGTTACGCTGCGCTCGGACGAGGACGCAGCGGCATTGGTTGCGCACAACGGGCAGGAGTTCAATTATGTTGTGGAGGGTACGGTGATAATTACGGTTGGAGATAAGGATATAGAACTTCACAAGGGAGACAGCATCTATTTTAACCCGCAGATACTGCACGGTCAGCGGCGCGGCGGTGATGGTCCGGCAACGTTCCTTACGGTGATAGCGGAATAATGGACGGCGATCGCAAGGAGGTTTGGCGCGATAAGGAGTACTCGTTTTTCAGCCACAGGGAGTGCGAATACTTTCCGTGTCACGAGGATGTAAATACTGAGGATTTTAACTGCCTGTTCTGCTATTGCCCGCTGTACGCGTTAGGCGATAAATGCGGAGGAACGTTCAGCTTTACTGAGCGCGGATATAAAAACTGCATGGGATGTACGCGTCCGCACGAGCGCGGTAACTACGGTGAAATAATCGCGAAATATCCCGAAATCGCGGAGCTTATCAAGCGGCAAAACGGTTAAATTCAGCAATAGGTGTGTTGTGAAATGTTTATGCTGAAAGTTCTTTAGCGAGTACAAGTGTTGCTTATGAACAAAACTGAACAGCAAGCAGAGGAACGGTTGCCCTCTTGCGGGCGTTATTTTGAAGTATTGACGATGAAAAAACACGTTTTTGAGGGTTTGAACAGATTAATTTTCGATTTTGAAGCCTTGAAAACCTAATTTTTTTGAAAAAGTGCTTGACAAACAGAGAAATGCGTGTTATACTACAATCAAGTAACCGCAAAGGCGCGGAGAGCTTCAGCTCTTTGTGTCTTTTATTTTTATCTCATTTTTTAGGAGGATTTATAAAATGCCTGATTTAGTAAAGCTGTACGGAAGTAAGGTATTTAACGACACGGTAATGCGTCAGCGTCTGCCGAAGCAGTCGTACAATGAGGTCAAGCGGGTGGCGCGCGATTATTCCGCGCTGACGCTTGATATTGCGAATTCGGTTGCGGCGTGTATGAAAGAGTGGGCGGTGGAGCAGGGTGTAACGCACTTCACGCACTGGTTTCAGCCGATGACGGGTTCGACGGCGGAGAAGCATGACAGTTTTATCTCGCCGATAGGTCCTACAGGATCGCAGGCAATAGCGGAATTCAGTGGCAAGGAGCTTATCAAGGGTGAGCCGGACGCATCCAGTTTCCCGAGCGGCGGTATCCGCGCAACGTTTGAGGCTCGCGGCTATACGATTTGGGACGTTACCAGTCCGGCGTTTATCAAAGGAAACGTGCTGTGTATCCCGACCGCATTTTGCTCCTACAGCGGCGAGGCGTTAGACCAGAAAACTCCGCTTCTGCGCAGTATGCAGGCAATCAACAAACAAGCGAAGCGCGTACTTAAAGTGTTAGGCACGGAGACGGAGGGCGTACTTACGACGGTAGGCGCGGAGCAGGAATATTTTATCGTGGACGACAGCGTGCTTGATAAGCGCCCTGACCTTCTTTACACGGGACGCACGCTTTTGGGAGCGCGTCCGCCGCGCGGACAAGAGATGGAAGACCATTACTTCGGCGCGCTGAAGACGCGTATCGCGGAGTATATGGAGGACCTTGACGTTGAGCTGTGGAAGCTGGGCGTAACCAGTAAGACGCGCCATAACGAGGTTGCTCCGGCTCAGCACGAGCTTGCGCCGATTTTTTCTACGACCAATATCGCCGCAGACCATAACCAGTTAGTTATGGAGACCATTAAGACGGTCGCGCGCAAGCACGGACTTGCCGCGCTTCTTCACGAGAAGCCGTTTGCGGGCGTCAACGGTTCCGGCAAACACAACAACTGGGCTATCGGCACGGTAGAGGGCGAAAATCTGCTTGACCCGGGTGATACTCCGGCAAAGAACGCGCGGTTCCTGCTGTTCCTTGCGGCGATTATCAAGGCTGTTGACGAGTATCAGGATTTGCTGCGTATCTCTGTAGCGACGGCGGGTAACGACCACCGTCTCGGTGCGAACGAAGCTCCGCCCGCCATCATCTCAATGTTCGTAGGCGAGGAGCTTGACCAAGTGCTGCAAGCTATCAAGAACAGTCAGGAGTATGTGGGACCGGGCAAAATACCGATGAGTATCGGAGTAGACGCGCTGCCGTCAATACCGAAAGATACCACCGACCGTAACCGCACGTCGCCGTTTGCGTTCACCGGAAACAAGTTTGAGTTCCGTATGCCGGGCAGCAACGTATCAATTTCGCTTGCCAATACGGTTCTGAATACTACGGTTGCGGAATCGCTGGCGTTCTTCGCGGAAATTCTGGAAAAAGAGAAGAAGCGCGATATTAACGAGCGCATCAAGCTGATTGTCCGCAATACTATGGCGAAGCATGAGCGCATCATCTTTAACGGCAACAACTATGCTCCGGAATGGGTCGATGAGGCGAAAAAACGCGGACTGCTTAATCTGCAAAGCACTGTCGAGGCTCTGCCGCTGTTCGTTGCGAAGAAGAATACGGAGCTGTTCGAGAAACACGGCGTATTAACTGAGGGCGAGGCGGAAAGCCGCCTTGAGCTTATGCTTGAGAACTATGCCAAGACGATACATTATGAGGCGCTGACGCTTATTGATATGGTACACCGCGACGTAGATCCGGCGGTAATCGCGTATGAGACAGACGTAGCTAAACTTGCGAAGAAGCTTAAGGATCTCGGGCTTCCGAACGAGAATGAACTCTCGCTGCTGAAGAAGCTGACCGGACTTGGCGGCGCGTCAGCTAAGGCGCTCGCAAAACTTGAGGAGACGGTGGTCGTAGCGGAGGGCGGTAAAGATACGCTTGAAATAGCGACAAGATACCGCAAAGAGGTGTTTGCGTCAATGCAGGAACTTCGCGCTATCGCAGACGAATTAGAGATGGTAGTTGCATCCAAGCATTGGCCGTATCCGACCTACGGCGACATTCTCTACGGGGTAAGATAAAGGTTGTGAAAGCGCGGCAACCGTAACCTTCGGGAAATCCCTGAATAAAAACTCACAAGCTGAAAAGACGAATCTTCTCTATTTTCAGCTTGTGTTTTTTATTAAACAATCAAGCAAGGCGGCACTAAGGCATCACCTGACGGCACAGGGCAATGACATTTGCTTTGAAATAATCCAGATTAATCGGCTCGACTTCAATCGGAGTTTGGGTGAATTCAAAAAACTCGAATAAATCCTCATCGGAATATTCTAATATGCCGCTGTCGAGCAGTATAATCCTGTCAATGTAGCCGAAGTTCATTCGCGCGTCTACCTCGTCCCAGCCGTGACCGCCAAGGTAAATATCTTTCCATTGCCGTAAGCCGCCGAGTGTCAGGAAAAATATATTTTCGCCGCCGCTAAGCTGTTCTAACCGTTCCGGCGGAACGAACATCCCCATACAGTTGGAGGGCTTGGGCAGAATCGCGTTCAAATCCGCTGTGAGAGCCGGCATATTGGGATGGCACATGGAGCCGTACAAAAGCGCGGCAGGCTCTTTGGCGTCAGTAAGTTTGCCGCGAAGCGCGGACTCCAAAAGGTTGAAGTTAACGTCTAACGCCGGAGGCAGGAAGTCCGCGAGTATCGCTGTGCCGAGTTCGCGCTCCAAGTCCGGACGTATGGCTTCCAGCTCGTATTTGAATATTCCGCAGGAGAGTAAGGGTACTGGTTTTTCCATCGGTAACCTCCGCTTATTATTTGGGTAAAAGAGGCGTGTTCAGCTTTCTGCCGCTCTATCTGTAACATTTTGCAGGAAAGCCTCAAGCTGGCTGAACGTTATGCCTGCGCCCTCCGTTGAATCAAGGCGAACATCACCGCAAACGAGCGTCGGAACCGCCCAAACGGAGCAGTCATTGTACGCGCGGCCGTTCGCCCCGCGAAGCAGATGAGCGAACTCTCCGTTTGTCAGCGCGGCTTCAAACGCGGCGGCGTCAGCGCCGGAGGCGAGCGCGCACTCCGCGAGTGCCGCAATATCTTCCGGATCGCGTTTGTCTTTATGGATAGCCGCGAACAGTGACCGGGAATATCCGTCAATGTTAAGTCCCTGATCCTTGAGATACAGCGCGCCTATTGCCGTGAGGTCTGCATACGGGCGGTGGTAAGGTTCCTCGTCACGGGGATGAGCCTCTATCGGAATAAGCTCCGTGAGGCTGTCCGCTTGAGGGAACTTTGCGCGCAGCTGCTCGTAAAGCGCAAAGCCTTTCTCGCAGTAAGGGCAGGTGTAGTCGATGAAGAATTCGATTTTGGTCATTTGAAAGGTCTCCTTTTGTTGAGCAAATTAGGCGATAGGAGTTAGTCATTAGGAGTTAGTCGTTAGTCAATAGTCGGCGGTGGACGGGAGATGCACCCTATGAGGTGTTGGTTCGCATTATAGTTTCAGAGCCGTTAATTATTAAATATTAGTCACTAATCATTACACAAGTATTATAGCACAGAGTCTCTGAGTTGTCAAGAGTTTATCTGCGTGCAATCGTAAATTGTATACTTATATTACACAAACAAAAAAGAGAGGCGCGACAAATTATGTTAATAGAAAGTGCAAACTGGGATATTTTGAAAAATAGGTTGCCGAATATTTACAACATTAGTTTTGATATTACCAGTAAAAAAACGTCCAATTCGAGTGACGGAACACAGCTCCGCAAGCTCAATGCAAGCTGATTTTGCGATTTGAGCTTGATTTTGCGCCTGTTCGGGGGTGGTTTACCGTTAATTATGGCGGCGACAGGTTAGCTGGTAAATCTCACGGTTGAAAAGCTCTGCCGATGAACTCCAGTTGAGAATTTTGCGCGGATAGTTGTTCATCCAGCTTTGAGACTCCGCGACATCTCTTTCTGAGTAATTTTCAATCGGGCTGCCTTTCAGAATCCAGCGACGTACAAGTTTATTCGCGTTCTCGTTTGAACCGCGCTCATAGCTGCTGTAGGGATGGCAGTAGAGATCTTCGTGCCGCTCATCAGGTACTCGCCTATCGAACGCTGAAGTCCGGCATAGTCGGCTAACTCGCTGCCGTTATCTACCGTTATGCTCTTAAAAACTGAGGAAAAGAGATTGCCGTACTGCCGTTTCAAAGTATCAAGGCAGCCAACAGCCGCCGCGGTTTTGTTGTCGGGCATCTTGAACATAATCTCGTAGCGTGTGAGCCGTTCCGTCAGCACGAGCAGTGTTCCCTTAGTTATCGCGGAGCCGTGAACGGTGTCCATCTCCCAATGACCGAAGGTGCCTCTAGCCGCAATTTTGGGCGGACGCTTCTCTATTGATTCGCCCTTGGGCGGTCGCTTTGCTTGCGGTACTGCCGCCTATATTTGTGGCCGCAGGGCAGCTGAGAGCGCCGCAAACCGGGGAAAATATCGCCGCGGTCGATGTAGCTGTAAATCGTGTTCACAGACAGTTGTGTCTTGTATCCAGCTTTTTTCGCCCTGAGCCAGTGCGGCAGCTGGGGAGAAGCGTTTTTTGCTCATAAGAGCTTCGAAGTACTGGCAAACTCATAGTCGTTGCCAATCTTCAAATCAGAGCCGCAGAGCTGCACATTCTCGCGGTACTGAGCTTCGGCGAGGTCGGCGCAATAGCGATAAACGGTTATTAGTTCATCGGTAAGTTGTTCGCAGGTGCCGTGCCGAATCTCAAGATACACCGCCTTCGGCGACTTTCCAAGAGCCTCCGCAATGTCTGCGACAGAGGTTTTCAGCTTGAGCATTTTCTCCAACGCTAGGCGTTCGGTGATTGTGAAGCGGGAATATTTGCGTACTCCCGGTTCCACCGGGTAAGATTCGTCGGGAGAGAAAAACCACTTGCGCCCAACCTTCAAGGCGGAGCTGAACGCGCCGCGCCGGAGTGCTCGGGCAGCTTATCGCGATGTACGCCGTGCAGCTTGGCATAATCCTTCAGCGGTATGAGATTGGTAGTTGGCATAGAGGGCACCTCGCCTTTATATAATATACTATGTTTTATATCATAGCACTTTGATACTCCTCCGTCAAGGCTTGAATTGTAACTTTTGTGTAAAAACATCCCTGTTACGGGCGACGATGGAACCCTGCCGCGACGTGCGTACATAGCAGCACATCGCGGCGGGTTTGCCAAGGGGAAAGGTTGCTCGAACTCGTTACCGCTCCAGCTCCGTCCAGTCGCGGGGTTCGCGGAGGGCAGTCCAAGTTTCGTAGTTGAAGCTGAGGGTTGGAACGGTTTTGCCCTTGCGGACGTAGTAGTGGGAGTTCGTCGCCTCTTGTACGTCCAAATAGTACCACGCGCTCACGTCGGAGTTGTCGCTCCAGAGCCGCAACCACTCCTGCGGCGGAGCGGTGATAATGTCGCTCTCGAACTCCGGATCGCGCTCCAGCATTCGGTTTACGAGCGCCATAAACTCCGCGCGAGTAACAGAACGGTTCGGTTTGAACGTGCCGTCCGGGTAGCCGTTCACCCAGCCGACCGATGCGGCGTACAAAATCTCCGCTTCCGCCCAACTATCGTCTATGTCGCTGAATTCCGGGCTGTTCGTTACGAGCGCGCCGCTTTGCCGCGCGAACCGCGACGCGATAGCCGCCAACTCCGCGCGGGTAATGTACCCGTTCGGCTTGAACGTGCCGTCGGAGTAGCCATTCACGATGTGCATTTTGCTCATCGTTGACACGGCGTTGTTGAACCAATCTGTGCTTGGAACGTCGCTGTAATTGTTGTTCTGTGCCCAATTCGCGTCGCGCACGGAGTCGGTCAGGGGCCGGAAAAACACGGTCGTGACCTCGGCGCGAGTAATGCTGTTCTCTGGTTTCACCGTGCCGTCCGGGTAGCCGACGACGTAGGCGAAATGCTCGTCTATGAATATCGGAGTCGGGGAAGGCGACGGCGTTGCTGAGGGGTTCAGGTTCTCAGGATTGGAGGTGGAAGCGGAGGGGGTTGGAGTTGGCTTCGGAGTTGGGGTTGGAGTTGGAGTCGGCATCGGTGAAGTTGCTTGCGGATGGAACCGAAGTCGGAAATTGAAATCCATATAAGCCCCTTGTGTTTCATTTCCTGATTCATACGCTATGCCAAACTTCCAAGAAACACTCATACTTTCTCCGGGGTTCAAAACAACCATGGTGCTGACAGGTATGGGCGCATTCGCGTAATAGTCACCGTCTAAGAATTCAGGAGGATAAATGTGAAAATTATCCTCATTGGGGAACCGATACCCTTCACTGTCCTTAAAATCAGTTACAGTCGAATAATTGCAAATCGTCTGAACCTCCTCGTTCGGCGCAGTTATCTCAAACTTAAAAATTAAATACTTGTCCATCGCAGTCTGGTATGTCTCATAGGTGATATACCCACTTTTTGTTATGTAGAACCATAGTAACGCTTCTAAAGGCTCGTCCAGAACCCAAATTTCTTCGGTGTCATTTTTGATTACGGCGGTGGAGTGGTAAATGTTACTCGGGGATGGTATTGCACCATATTTAGCCATTACATTGGTGATGCCATACACTACTGTATAGCTGTCATCGCCTTTTGTCACAAGTGCAATATCATCCCCCGACATATCTTCGCTTTCCGTACCATCACTCAGCAGTACATTGTTTAGCGCAGGCTGTCCTGGCTTGGGATAGGATATAAAAGAATAATAACTATCATTATCCGGGTTGGAACTAGGACTAGCTAAAACCGTTTCTGCACATATTACTGTTCCTATTACAGCAAAGCAAATTAACCACTCAAATAATCTCTTTGATTTTTTCATTTTTATTTTTACTCACTTTACAAAAATATTTTTTAAGGAGAGTCAGCGAAAGAGCCCCCAAACCCTTTATCTTATATCACAAAATTACACATCTGTCAAGTTATTTTTGAAAACGGCAATACGCTCTTAAATTTTATGACTATGGTAAAGAAACGCCTGTCTATCTTGCTCGCAATAGCGATTTGTATATCATTATTTCCGAAGATCGCATTTGCCGCTGCGAATAGCGTTACATTCCAGTTACTGGTGAATATGCCGAAAAAGCAAATGTCTTGTTTGAAGAGTTTGATGATGTTAATTGGAAATTTAGAACATATGAATCGTCTCGGGCAGCCACGATAACGACAAGCGGCAGAGGACCCGAAATGCCTGGTGCTGCATTGGTCAATTTAGCAAATGGATATTCGCTAGTTGGCTGGACGGTTAGTGGGTCTACAGCAGACCCGTGGATAATTACAATGGTAATGATGAATGCTATATCTGGTTCGGTAGTCCACCGGATTATACGTATATTGAGACAAATGCAGTAGGAGGTCTTGGTGGTGCGTGTTTCTATGGATTTGGAGAGTTAGTTATTGAGCCTATTATTGAGCAAATTTCTGAACCTGAATACTCAGTTACAGTTACAACCGTTGAAAATGGCAGTAGTATTGTAAGCAAAATATCAACTAACACATACACTCTCGTCGCTACGCCTGACGACGACTATGCGTTTCACCATTGGGAGTCGCGTCCAACAAGCGGCGATGAGGACAACTTCGCCATAGATACCGACGCAACGGAACAAGGCGCGACCGCAGCGGTCACGCTTACGGAGGACACAACGTACAGAGCCGTGTTTACCCGCGCAACTCCGAAGCTGACAGGCACTTTCGCGCTTAAAAAGACGGACGTAGTTAAAATGCCGCCGTTTGCGGGGTACAATCACGCCAAAGGGTTCTGGTACACAAAGAGCTACACCGGCGCGCCTCCGGCAAATCCCATACAGGCTGAGGCAACAAGCCCTGCACAGCTAACCGTATACTGGGATGCGACCGGCAAGCTGAAACCAGACTCCGAGAATTTCTTTAGGGGCAGCGAACCCAATGAAACGTTCGGCAAGTATGTTGACTTGGAGCTTTGGGAAGGTGAATCTGCAACCGGTACGCCGTTCTATTCCTGCGAGGACATTGTGCTTACGGCGGCTTCACAGGGAAATCAAGATGAGTATTGGAAGATTGCTCCGCTCAATATTGGCAGCACAAAGTATTTATTCGAGATGTACTTTGCGATGCCGGACGCGGACAAGCTGACGTTCAAGCTGACATACAAGGACTATGACAAATCGGTCATCTCAACGGAGACGCTGACGATGGACACGCCGCATGATCCGGCTCCCGATACGAGCAATATAGTTCCCATTACGGTCACGATGTCGGTGGAAAAACTGACGGTTGACGGCGAGTATATCGTTGAGCCGACGCAAATCGTAGTGCCGGAGGGTTCGACCGTTGCGTATACGCTGAAAGAACTGCTCAAAGCGGCGTACCCTGACAAGGGCTTAGCCGCGTATCGCGGGCAGTCAAACTACGTGCAGGGCATTTGGGATCCAAGCTACACCGGCAGTAATAGCTATCAGGGCTATCTTAACGAGTTCGATTTCGGCGGCGCGTCCGGCTGGAAGTATTGTCAGAACAACGTGTTCCCGACTTTGGGCATAGCGCAGTCCGCGGTTCGCGACGGCGACGTAGTGCGCTTCCAGTACACAAAGGCTGGGTTGGGAAGAGACCTCGACAACCGCGCGGATAAGGACGCGCTGACGAAGGCGGTTGTGGCAATCCGGGCAGACGGCGCAGAGGCGAGCTACGGCGTTAACTATACCAACGCGCTGGCAGTGTTGAAAACTCTGGACGCTTCGCAATCGGCGGTCGATGAAGCGCTTGACGCTTTGCAGCCGATTCCGATTGTATGGGTGACGGACATAACAGATGTACCCGCAACCGCGACGATCGGCACTCCGCTTGCGCTGTCCGGCACGGCAACTCCGGATGACGCAACGTATCAGACGATTGTGTGGAGCGTCAAAACTGCCGGGACTACAGGCGCGGAAATAACAGACGGCGTACTTACGGCAACTTCGGCCGGTACGGTGACGGTAACGGCGGCAATCGCAAACGGCGCGGAAACAGGTGACTTTACTAAGGACTTCGATATAACCGTTAAGACCGCGGCGGTCAGCAGACCGGGCGGTAACAGCGGTGGGAAAACTCCCAAGACTTCAGATGATGCGGTAGCTGCTCCTGACGGGGACATACCCGGCGCGGTCAACACGTTCAGCGACGTTGTGGACGGCAAATATTACGCCGAGAGCGTCGCGTGAGCTTCGTCGAAAGGTATAGCCGGCGGTTACGGCAACGGACTGTTCGGACCGGAGGACACAATCACGCGGCAGGATTTGGCTGTAATTCTTCTGCGTTACGCGGAATACAAGGGATTAACGCTTCCGGCAATACGCGGATTTCAGCGACGATAAAGACGTTTCCGGCTATAGCAGAACGACGGTTGAGACGCTGTACAAGGCGGGGATTATCTCCGGCAAGCCCGGCAACCGCCTTGACCCGAAAGGCACGGCGACAAGGGCTGAGGTCGCGGCGATGACACGCCGGTTCCTCGAAGCTGTGGGATGATAGGTTTGTAAGCAGATACAAAAAGCCCCGAACGGGGCTTTTTGCGTTGCGTTTGAGGGGTTGCTGTCAGTTGCAAGGAAGTTTATTTGTATTCAAATTTGCTGCCGGCAGTCCAGGGGCGGTCTTCGCCCCATAATCCGAACGCTTCGCTGTAGTTGCTGTCACCAAAAAACAAGGGGAAATACTGGTCAAAGTCGCTGGCAATTTGCTCCTGTGCGGCGGCGAACAGCGTATCTGTATCTATCCAGAAGTGCCTGCCCTTCGGGGAGTTTTCAATCAACTCGCCGTCAAAATCGGAGGTTTTGTACAGAAAGATTAAATAGCGGCTATTGTCGTCTCCGTTCGCCCAGTGAACAATTCCGCACGATTTAAGGTTACGGATATTAAGCCCTGTTTCCTCGCGGATTTCCCGTACCGCGCAATCGCAGAAGCTCTCGCACGGTTCTACTTTGCCGCCCGGGAAACTCCAGCCCGTCCAGCGTTTGATACGGTCTTGTATCAGCACTTTGCCGCTTACAGGGTCTTGTATCATTACCATTGTCGTAAGTCCAACCTTCATAGCTTCAGCCCTCCTGACGGTATTATACAATAAAATCAGAAAATAATCAAGCGCCGTCAAGTATTTTTATGAGAATTATTGAAAATTATAAAATGATATGGTATAATTAAAGCTGGTTCAGACAGAACAATGATATAGTGAGGTATTTTAGATGACGCTGAAGCCGATTGCAACTGATATTGAGCAGTTTCCGGGGCCGCTTCGCCCCATATTGGAGGGTGCGTCTATGTACGACAGCAGTTGCTCGGAAGCGGCGAGGGTTATATTCATTGATAAGGACGGCGGGTATTTTTTGAAGTCCGCTTCCTATTCTCTGCAGGGAGAGGAATATATGACCCGGTATTTCCATAGCAAGGGGCTATCCGCAGAGGTAATAGCGTATTTGTCAGACGAGGGTAAAGACTGGCTGCTTACACGCAAACTTAACGGTGACGATTGCATTGCCGCCAAGTATTTAGAGCAGCCGGAGCGTTTGTGCGGCGTTTTGGCTGAAAGTTTGTTGGCGTTGCATTCCGTTGACTGCAGTGACTGCCTTATCAAACACAGCGCGGAAGACTACATACAAAAAGCAAAGGAAAATTACGCACGCGGCATTTATAATAAGGAGCTTTTTCCGGACAACTGGGGTTACGCAACCCCGGAAGATGCTTGGAATGTTATCAGGACGCGCGGACATTTATTTAAGACGGATACTTTGTTGCACGGCGACTATTGTCTGCCGAACATAATCCTTGACGACTGGAAGTTTAGCGGGTTTATTGATCTTGACAGCGGCGGAGCGGGCGACAGGCACGTTGATATATTTTGGGGTACATGGTCGTTGTTTTTCAATCTTAAGACGGATAAATACCGCGACAGACTCCTTGACGCTTACGGGCGCAGCCGCATTGACGAGGATATGCTGCGGGTGGTCGCGGCGGTTGAAGTGTTCAAGTAAAAGAACTGCAAAAGAACGCGTCCGTACCAAACTGATACGGACGCGTTTTTATGTACGGGCAAACATAGTTCGCCCGATTTTTAAGCTTAGTAAGTGATGAGAACGGCAACAGTGCCGCCGTCGTCACGCAGGCTAACCGTAAGCATCTTGCCGTTGTCATAAGTGCCGGCATATGCCCAACTGTTGCCGCCGGATTCGTCAACGGAGGTTTCCGATGCGCCTAAATCTTTTGCCGCGTTTTTGTAGAAATCAATCAGTTCAGTAAGCGACTGCTTGCTTTCTAATATAATGCTGCCGGCTATATCTGTGTATACGGTAACATCTTCCGGCGTGAATGCGGCTACCAATTCCTCGTTCCGGTCGTCGCTGAATTCGGGCAGGGTCATTTCAGAAGGATTAAGCTCTTCTTCGTCATCTTCGTTCATTTCTGGAGTTTCTGCGGGCGCCGGGGAATTGGACGGCAAAACCTCCTGCGTTGGTTTAGGTGTTGCGCTTGGCTTAATTGTGCGGTTAGAGCAGGAAGCAAACGCCAGCGCTAACTCGAGGCACAGGAAAAGTACAACGGTTTTCTTTGCCATATATGGGTCTCCTTTTGTTATATATTTGCCTTAAAATTACATTTTACCCAAGAGATCATATATTTATGCACATCAGGCTGAACAGGAACATATAAAATCAGGACTGACAAAACATAAGACTTATTAAAATAGAGACAGTTGATTATGCTTTTGCTCGAACTTATGGATATAGGCAAAAATTTTATCAGAGTTGTGCATTATGCCGTACTCGCGGCAGAGCGAATTAAATACTTGCGTCAGGCGTGTGTTGTTCGGACTGCCGCACTGGTAGCTGTTGCCGAACGCCCAAACGTAGCGTTCTTTCATACCCGGAAAGCTGCGGTCAAGATTCGCGTAAAAGTATTCCCTGTCGCCGTCGCGGAGGGTAACGCCGAAGCCGCCGAAACTGATGATTCCGCGAACTTTTGCGCGGGCGCAGTAGTCTAATATTCCGCGCAGATTATCTTCGGTATCGTTGATAAACGGCAGAATCGGGGTAAGCCAGACAACGGTCGGAATGCCCGCGTCACGCATAGCCTCTAACGCGTGAAACCTCTCTGCTGTGGAGCTGACGTTCGGCTCTATGATTTTGCAGAGCTGTTCGTCGTAAGTTGTCATCGTCATCTGAACGACGCACTTGGTTTTTTCGTTGATTGCCCTGAGAATATCTATATCACGCAGGATACGCGCGGATTTAGTCAATATAGACAATCCGAACCCGTGACGCTCAATTATCTCCAGGCACTGACGTGTCAGGCGAAGCGATTCTTCCAAGGGGATATACGGATCGCACATTGAGCCTGTGCTTATCATACAGGGTTTGCGCTTGCGTTTCAGCTGAGCCTCTAAAATTTCCGCCGCGCTGCGCTTGACCTCTATGTCCTCGAAGTCGTGCATCATCTGATAGCAGGTACTGCGGGCGTCGCAATATATACAGCCGTGCGTACACCCACGGTAAAGGTTTATTCCGTTGGTAGGAGAAAGTATAGTTTTATAATCGGCGTAATGCATATGAGGAAAAGTTACGTTCTGCGCAGAATGCACGTATCCGTAGCGGGATTAGTGTTATGCTTTTGCATATATGTCTCCTAAAGCAGAGCGGCATTGTCTGAAGAAAGCCCGAACGGGATTAGTGTTTATAGTACGATAAATTTTAATACATTTTTACGGCTTTGTCAATACCTGCGCAAAAATTTTACGGATAAATAGGTACAAATTTTGAGCCGTGCGGCATTTCAACAGTCTTTTCTTGCTGCTGCTGAATTTGTTTGTGTGACTTCTTTATTAAGAGATATAAAGAAAACGTGAATAAAAGCGAAAGTTATAATAATCCCTGCAACATCAGCAAGGGGGGCCGCCCACAGTGCGCCGTTTATCCCCATATAAACCGGCAAGATAATAACAAGCGGGATGAACAGGATTATATCCCTTGCCAAAGAAATAATTGCCGCTTTGGACGGCTGACCTACCGCTTGAAAAAATACCGATGACATTTTTATTGTACATGTGAAAGTAACTAAGGCAAGGAATATGCGGAATGTCATTTGCGCGAATTCGTCGTACAATGCAGTCTGCACTCCGAACATACTTATAACTATTTGCGGACACAGCTCAAAAATCAGAGTAGATAAAATCCCAATAATTAGAGTAGAGATAAGTATCAGATTAAAAGTTTCTTTAACCCTTTTATAATTTTTAGCCCCGTAATTATATCCTAAAATCGGCTGTCCGTCAAGTACGATGCCGACGACAATATTTATTACGATAGTAAATACTTTCATTGCGATACCTATGACCGCTATCGGAATATCCTGCCGTATTTCACAAGCATAATGTTACAGACAAGCGATATAATTACGATTGCCATTTGCGTTATAAAAGTTGATGAGCCGAGCTGTACCGTTTTGCCCAATAGCTTAAAGTCCGGCTTAAAACTATTCAATCTCAGCTTGAATGTTTTGCTTTTTGAAAAGTATATAAGCGCTATGATAAATGACGCAATTTGACCGATTATAGTTGCCCAAGCCGCTCCCGCTATCCCCCACTTAAATACAAAAATAAACAGCGGGTCTAAAACTACGTTTATAAGACTTCCCGTGAGCATTAACATCATAGAATATCCCGGACTACCGTCTGCGCGGATAATAGGGCTGATTGTGTTGGTAAGCATAAAAACGGGAACTGCGCTAAGTATGATTATAAAATAACTTCTTGCCAAGCCGATGGTTGCGTCAGACGCGCCGAAAGCGAATAAGATTTTGTTCATAAAAATTCCGCAGCAAACACAAAATACAACGCTTGCGGCAAAGGAAGCAAGGATTGCGCCGCCAATAAATTTGTGAACGCGTTTTGTGTCATTCGCGACTTGACAAATGCTTAGATACGCCGCCGCTCCGTCACCGAAGCACCACGCAAACGCAAGGGAAATGATAGTAATAGGGAACACAACCGAAGTTGCCGCGTTGCCAAGATACCCTAATTCGCTGTTGCCGATAAATATTTGGTCAACGATGTTATAAAGCGCGCTGATCAAAAGCGACAGCACGCACGGAACAGAAAATTTCAACAATAATTTTGAAATCTTCTGATACCCCAAATATTTGTTTTGTTCTGCGTTTTCCATTTTTTAATTCCTCCTTAATGATTTAACTGAGCGAACGCAAAAAAATACGCATAACTCCGTCAGGAATTATACGCACTTCGGCTGTCCGTCTCGTGTATCAGTGTTTATTTAACTTTAATGCAGTTATTGTACCATAGTCAAAAAGAATTGTCAAGGATTTCTTTGCGCAAACATAACCGTTGCGAAAGGTACTTGCGCTCTCGCTTTGCGCTAAGCCTGTCTTTTTAACCTGATTTAGATGCGTCTTTGCGTCCCTGGTCCAAACCCGAAACGCAACCCAACGTAGTGGTTGTGTTTTGGAAAGGAGCGACCACGCTCCGAGCTTAGCGCAGTGCGCCGCGACGATGGCTGGGGATGAAGGATTTGAACCCTCACAAACAGAGTCAGAGTCTGCCGTGCTACCATTACACAAATCCCCAATACAAGTAAGCAGTTTAGCACGCGCCGCGCGATTTGTCAAGCATTTTTTTTCGCGTCACCTTCCTCTTGTCAAAATCAAAGACTTGACATTAACGGCTGCGTGTGTTAAAATATCCGTAATATTTTCAAATAATTTTAGAGGAGTATACTTATGAAAAAAATCTTTACTTTACTGCTTGCGCTGACGCTTTGCTTTGCGTTGTTTGCCGCTTGCACGTCTTCAAAGAAGCCTGCCGAAAGCGGAGAAACCGGCACGGCGGCAACCGATACGAACGACACCTCTGCCGAACGCGCTGTGCTTATACTCGGGTTAGACGCTTCGTTCCCGCCGATGGGCTACACTGCCGAGAACGGAGAAATCATCGGATTTGACATCGACGTTGCCAACGCGGTCTGCGAAAAGCTCGGGTGGGAACTTAAACTTCAGCCGATTGACTGGGACGCTAAGGAGATGGAGCTGAACTCTGGCAATATTGATTGTATTTGGAACGGTATGACAAAGACCGCAGAGCGCGATGAAGCGATGAGCCTCTCCGCGCCGTATCTTAACAACAAGCAGGTCGTAGTAGTAAAAGCGGACAGCGGAGTTGCGACGCTTGCCGACCTTGAGGGCAAGACGCTGATTCTTCAGGCGGGAAGCTCCGCCGAAGACGCTTTGAACGCCGCCGACGAGTTCCGCGCGTCGCTTAGCTCCGTTAACACTATCGGCGACAATATGCTCGCGTTTATGGACGTGGAGCAGGGCACATCCGACGCGCTACTGTTAGA
>JAITQY010000111.1 GCA_031288675.1 Oscillospiraceae bacterium
CCGTTACGTATAAAATATTGTAAATGCTGCAGACACGCCGGGGAATCGTGCGACCAGTCATCTTCAATTCGGCGCACGTCAATTACCGCCCGGCGGGAGTATGGGTTTCGGCGAAGCTCCTCAATAACCTGCGGAATTTGATCCGCCATACGGTCGTGATATGTGTAATGCCAGTTACCCTTAGCAATCTCAAAATCAAGAATCCCGAACAGCATCTCCTGCCTGTACTGCTCCAAAGCGCGGTGTCCGCCGGGGAAAAGTTTGCTTATAAGCGGCTCGGCAAGAGGTTCGGTAACGCTCATCGTTAAGGAGAGTTCTTTTTGATTGGTATTGTAATCCGGACACGGAACGACCTCACCCTGTTCGCTTAGCGCAATCAAAGCGGCGTGATAAGCCTCCGGAAGCGTTCTGCCTGTAACAAATGCGTCAATCATAATATTATCCTCCTCTTCCTTATGAAATTATTATACTCTATGGCGTTAGGGTTGTCAACCGCTTTTTGGCTGCCGAGATAGCCGGTAGTCTATAGTCGGCAGTCGAGAGTGGGCGGGAGAAACGGAAAATTAGTCGTTAGTTAGTAGTCGCGAGTAGACAGTGGACGGGGAAACGGTGGGCGAGCAATACCTAAATAGTCGACAGTCAAGGGTAGACGAAGGAAACGGCGGGCGAGCAATGCTCGCCCCTACGGGGGGGACGGGTGTACGCACAATTATGATTGACGTTAATCATTAACTATTATCCACCAACCATTACACGAGCATTATAGCACAAAAAAATTCGATTTGTCAAGAGTTATTTTTGCTGTTAAAGGTAAATAATTTGAGTTGCTTATTTTCATCGGATATGATATAATTACATTATTAATAATTGAGAGGAGCGATTTCATATGAAGTATACAATTATCAGCCCGACGAACCGGAGGGCGACTATACTTTAACCCTCCGGTATTATTGGAGGTAATGTCTTGAACAGACAATTCATCGCGAAACACGGGTACGCCAGTGTGTACGAACAGTTTGAAAACCAGACCTATGACACAGAGTTTTTGCTCGGCGTATTGCGTGACGAATGCGGCGGAAAACCGCAGAACATACTTGAGACCGCTTGCGGCGGCGGCAGGATCAGCGTTCCGCTCGCAGAGGCGGGACATAATGTCACTGGCTTCGACGCAGACGAGCATATGCTTATGCGGTGTTACAAGCGTATGAGCGGTCTGCCGAATATCCGCTGCTATCAGGCGGACGCGGTCACATCAGACTGGGGAAATAATTTTGACGTAGTTGTCCTTGCCGGCAATGTGCTTATCAACATCGAAACCGATACAGATTACGCGAAAGCTCAGGAACTGTTTATCCGCAAGGCGGCGGAAGCCCTACGGCAGGGCGGGCATCTGTATTTAGATTTCGACCTACACGCCAACCCGGCGCCATTTTTCAACAGCCTTGGCGAGAGCAGCTATTTCAACGGCACGGACGATATGGGCACGTCGGGACGCACGGTGAGCTACGGCAGCGTGTGTGACCCGGTCACGCGGATTTGCACGGGCGCAAGGCACTGGGAGCTGACACAGAATAACGGAGAGAGCTTCATCGTTTCAACACTGTGGCACAAACACATACCGTCTCAGGCTCAAGTTTACGGCTGGCTGGATTCGGCAGGATTTGACCTTGAACGCACATACAAAAATTTTACCGCCGAACCCTTAGGCAACCCTGAAACGGAGTACGTCAGGGCAACTATACTGGCGCGTAAACGGTAAAACATATCCCTGCAAGACTAACAATGTCTTGCAGGGATTTTATCGTTAAGCCCCCTCGGCACTATTGACTAAAAAAACGTTGACAAGCGATGGCAGTTTATAGTATAATGACGACAAATGAAATATGGAGGGAATCGTTATGTTCTTTACCAAGTATAACCCGATGACAAAGGCGGACGTTGACGCAAAAATCGCCGCCGGAATCAAGCCGCACAACCCAATCGCTAAGACAGATATTATGAAAGACTGGAACTTCAAACTTGTTTTAGAGGGCAAACACGCGCCCGGTCAGCTTGAATACCACATCATTGACGCAGACCGCCTTACAGTCACGGAGAACGGCAACTTCTACGAAACCGGGTACAGCGCGCTGACGTTTGAAAGCGGAAGCCTTGTTCTGTTTTCACACGGAATTCCCGGCACTGACCGTGCCTGGCACGCAGTACTTGACACTCACACTAACGCGGTAACGGCATTTGAGACATGGTTTGGTATAACCGTAAACGTCGGCGGCGATATTTTCGGTACGGTTCCGCCTACCGGAACGCGCGATATTCCGCGCGAAGTCCAACGCGAATACTACTTCGGATATGCTGAGTGGAACAACGGTTCCAAACCCGAAAAACTGCACACGACAACTAACCGTCTTGAGGGACGCGGCTTCCACTGGACGTACAACTGCGGATATGAGCTTCTTACGTTCCATCCGAGCGTAATTTGCTGCACATTAGTTGAGCTTGGCGATAAGCTGGGCGGAATTACTATGTCCAACCCTATGGACTACATAAAAATCGACGACCGCTACTATATCCTTGCGCGGTGGGAAGTAGAGTTCGACGGCAGCGCGTGGATAGACGTCATTGACCTTTTTGAGGGAAAAGCTATCGGCTTGCACTACGGCTTCGACGAGGACGACAAGTTCGTCAACGAACTTCACGCCGCCTGTGTGGAAATCACCGGCGACACCGCCCACCTTGAAAAAATCGGCTATAACGGCGACAAAGAGCCGCCTATGGTCGGCTTAATGGGACCTGACGCCGCCAAAGGCGCGCGTTACGCTTACCGTCCGATGGACATCGACATCCCGATGACGCACGAGGAAGCGCTTAAACACGCGGCGGAAACACAGCGTATTTTTGAGGGTTCCTCTATTATGTCCGGCGCGAACAATATGGAGTACTCCGAATATCTCGCCGGCAAGAAGTTCAAGGTTGTTCAAGATGACGAGTAACATGCAATCGCGCCGTGGGGCGGATCACATAAAACCGTTTGGGAATATGACATCATCAGCGGAGATAAGCTGAAATGGCGGTTTCCTGGCGGCGAGTGGCAGGAGGAAAAGTATGTCGCGTTTGAGACCGATAAAGACCTGCTGTTCTTCTCCCATATGCTTACAGGCGACCCAGCGTATGCTAACGTATCGCAGGCGATCGACTTCCAAAACGGTTTGACCACTACGGTACGAGCACAAATCGGCAACTGGCACAGCGAGTGGGAAATCGGAGCCGCCGCAAAATTCGGCACACTTGAGTACGACGGCATCACTCCTCCGTTCGCGCGACGTCACCATTTCACTACGGAACTTGTCGGCAAGAGCTTCGCATGGTCGTACAGCGATATGATGTCCTCAATCCATGTATACAGCGCGCCCGAAAGCTACAGCTGGACTATATTCCAGGATAATAATAACTCCGGCGGCGCAACTTGGAGCAGTCCGGGATTCTATATTAAACTTAGAGAGAACATCTATATGTTCCAGTGGGTAGAGGAAAACTGCAACGGCAGTCAGGGACTTGTAATTTTCAATAAGAAGATAATGCACGACGGCGGTTTCTTCTACGGCGTCGGTCACGGAGGCTTACAACTGACAGTAACAGGCGCGTTTGCCCGTGAACTCGGCGCATTCGACATCAAAAAGTATTTCTTAGAGGGTTAAATTTAAGCATAAAATCCCAAGCCGGTGTATAATGCGCCGGCTTGGGATTTCGTTAACCTCTTACAGCTTACCTTTTCAGACATCGCTATCCGGCTTATTTGAGCCATATAGCAGCCAATCAATAGAGACATCAAAATGCTTAGAAATTTTCATAAGTTTGTCGAGTCTCGACACGAATGTATCTTTTTCCCAATACGCAACAGTTTGAGCCTGTACCTTGAACATGTTCGCGAATTCCGCTTTACCCAATCCGTGGTTTTTCCTCAGGCTTTTTAGTCGATCTCCTGTAGTCATTTCTTTATCTCCAGTCTGTTCAAAACTTTCTGTAATCCGGCAAAATATAATCAGAACCTGTAGGTGCCGCACTTTTTTGCGCGGCACCTACGCGTTTTTACGCGCAATTTACTTGTTAGGAGTGTGGATGTGGGAGTAGGAGGCTTCCATAATGTTGAGGTAATACCATTCTGACCTGTCGGTGTTGTCTTTCCAGTGGTATA
>JAITQY010000132.1 GCA_031288675.1 Oscillospiraceae bacterium
GTACCTCCCCACCACGTCAAGAAGAACCTTCGCGTTCTCAGTAGTTACATTACTGCCGTCGCGATGAATGCTTCCGCACTGACGCAAATTAATCTCATTGCCGCAGTTGTCTTCGCCGAACCCCCAGTTACCGATAAACGCGTCACCGTCAAGGAAAGTGTGGAAATGCTTAATTCCGTCTATCGGATGTTCCTCCGCAAGAATACGGCTATGCGTATCCGTCAGCTGAACTACGAACTTGCGTGTAACATCTGCATTACGGTGTTCGGAATCAATAGCGTTCCGCTCCTCTGAAACGATTTCAACACCCTCAATGCCGTGTACAACTGCCCGTCCGATAACTTCCATTTCAAACACTTCTGTGATAACGCGCTCCGGATGGTCATAAATTGCCCAGTTTAACTTTTCGCCGAGTTTAGGTACTATAAACCACCCCATCAGTTCTTCCCATCTGCATTCAAATGGAGGATCGCTAACCGGTGTAATCGTGTATTCCGGTAAAATTTTCGGTAGTCTCTTCATTTTCAATTCTCCTTTATTTTTCGGTTGGTCAGGATACGCAAGTCTGAACCTCGTCCGCGCACTGTGCAGGCGGCTTTTCACCGTGCCTATCGGCACGTTTAACCGCTGTGCGATCTCCCTCTGCCGCATATCCAGCAAATAAGTATGCGCCGGTCATTTTCACCGATATTCTCTAACGTTTCGCGTGCCGTCTATGTATGCCATAAATTTTGCTCTCATAATTGTTCCCCTTTCGTAAAGCTACAGAAATTCAGAATATTTCCGTCTGGGTCTTTGAACCGGAACGACCGCGCTCCCTGCGGATGAGTGGTCGGCTGATTAAGTTTCATCAAACATATTTATCCTATACGTTTGCCAAGCTTCACGTGCTTCAGCGCCAGCGAAGCAGGAATCCCTATTGCATACGCTGTCACCAACTGCACCAAATTCCCGGGCACGGATGTCACCGGAGCCGCCCAGTTTCCGTACAGCAGCGCCTCATAAACATAGTATCCGGCTACCATCACCGCTCCTCCTGCCGTAACCGCCAGCACGTTAATTCCAACGTTTTTTCCGCTGCGGAACCCAGCGATTTTCCCGATAGTTAATCCCATTATCCCTCTGATTATAAAGGTTCCCGGCGCCCAAACCGCCCAGCCGCTAAGTAAGTCAAACAGCCCCATTCCAAATGCGCCCGCTAACGCGCCGCGCCGCGCGCCGAACACTATCGCGGCTATCACTAACGGTACGTTGCCGAGGTGTATCAGTCCGCCGTTTATAGAGATCGGCAGACGTATATTTATAAACATTGTCGCCGCAAGCGTCAGTGCTGTCAGTATCGCATCAATACATAACTCTGCGGCAAGTGAACGTCGTTTAGACATTAATATATCCCCCTGTTAGTAATAGTAATTAAGTCAGTCAAATATATTATTTATAATATCCTATTTGCTTTCAAATGTCAATCCGGATTTCTTAAAAACCGCCCAAATAATTTTCCTATATAATCGTTCACAAATTATTTACGATTACACGCTAACTGCCTCTTGACAAATCAGAAATTTTGTGCTATAATACGAAATAACGTCGAACTGCAATAAGTATCATACACGTTAATTATTGCGGTTTGACAATTCAGAGGTTGTGTAAAATCAGTACAGTTCTACTTGTTGGTCTCTTCTCTGTTAGCGCTTATTTCCCAATACGCCGCCGGAGTATGTTCCATGCCGCAAACAGGCAAATTAGCGCGAACGCGGCGCAGTACAGCAGCATGCCCCACAGCGGTATATCGAGACTGACAAACCCAACGTTGCTCGCCGAAAAGCTGTCCAGAACCATATCATTCAGAGGTGACGGCATTTTAATCTGCTCAAACGCCCCGCTGAGAATTACTCGCTTGAACCATACGGAAACGTGAGTGAACGGGATAACCGAGCCGATTTTCTCAACGGTTTTACCTAACATTGAGAACGGCATATAAACTCCGCACAAAAATCCGATAAAAGTGCCGCTGACCCCCATAAATACGCTGATTGCGGAGGTTGATTTCAGCAGAGACGTAATCAGCAACATTATCGAGCTGCTCATAAACGAGGCGAACACGAGTATCGCAATCACTTTGACGAACACAACCGCCGTTACCCAATATGCAGTCAGTCCGCCTATCAATGCGAACGCCGCGATCCACGTAACACAGTTCAGCACGAACGATGCTATAAATCCGCCGAAGAAGTACGCCGCGATAAGACGCGACACCTTGATTGGCGTGATCAGAAAGCTGTCAACGCGCCGTGTTTCAAAGTCTTTCGCAATCGTGCTGAACGCCCCTATTGACAGTGACAAAGAGTTGACCGCCATTACGCCCGCAATCATTTGCAGATATACAAGATAGCTTCCGGCGTTACCTGCAAAGAAAGAACTTTCCTCCATCAGCCCTGCCGAGTACGTCTTGCCTATAAACAAAACATAAAGCGCAACGATAATCAGCGAGCTTAAAAACGAGAAAAATACCGCCGTCTTGTCCCTCAGAAACAAAACTATACTGCGCCGGGCAAGAATCGTAATATGTGACGTCATATGTTCACCCCCTGCAATTGTTCACCGACCGCGTTCAGAAAAACATCGTCCATAGAACCCTTAACCGCTTCGTAGGAGCGAATATTGCTTTTCAGCGCGTACAGCAATTCAATTGAATGTTCGGTATCGCTCATTTGAACTGAGTAAGTATCCGCTGTTCGCTCAAACGCCGCGCCAAGTTCAGTTAGCCGCGATTCAAGGAGCGCCGCGTCAATCGGCTTTATACGCAGACGGTCATACGAATACTGAGCTTTAAGCTCTGCCGAACTGTTCTCCGCTACGAGCTTTCCTTTGTGGATTATGACAACCTTGTCAGCATCGGCAGTCTCTTCCATATAGTGCGTGGTGAGGAATACCGTCATACCCGATTTGCGGCGTATACCATGAATTATACTCCAAACTTCGGCGCGGGTGCGCGGGTCAAGTCCGGTCGTCGGTTCGTCAAGGAACAGCAACTTTGGCGACATAAACAACGCTCTCGCGATTTCCGCTTTTCGTTTCTGACCGCCTGAAAGCGAACCGAATCTTTGCTTGGCAAAATCGCCAAGCCCGAACTGCTCAATGACTTCACGGCAACGGGATTTTACGGCGCTACCGGCGAGATAGAGTTTGCCGTACAACGTAAGGTTTTCTTCAACCGTCATAAGATCGTCAAATACGTTGTTTTGAAAGACTACTCCGATTTGGCGTTTGCGCTCCTCACCATCGGAAAGCCCTATGTAATCAAATGAGCCGCCGTCACATTTGAGTAATCCGAGCAATATATTAATCGTAGTTGACTTGCCTGCACCGTTCTGCCCGAGAAAAGCAAAAAGACTGCCGCTGGGAACATCAAACGACAGTCCGTCAACCGCCGTCTTGCCGTCAAATATCTTCGTCAGCTCTTTAACAGAGATAATGTTGGACATCTACGCTCCTTTACGCTGTGCTTGCGTTTTTATAGTTACGTTGTCGATGACATAGTATACCACATTTTTGTTTATATTGCAAGCGTAAAATACATTCCTGCAAAAAACATCACCCCGGCAACCGGCAAGGCTGTCAGGGTGATAGGCAAGGACACGTAAATTAATCTATTTCTACCGTCTTTACTCTGTCAAACTCCTCAAGAACCTCTTTCGGCGGAGGATCGTCGATTGCGGATGCAAGTAAAATACAGATACATCCGAAAATAAACGCCGGAAGTAACTCGTAAATATTCCAAATTCCTCCCAGCGGACGAATAACCAACTTCCAAAAGAACACCATTCCGCCGCCGCCGATGATTCCGGCAAGCGCTCCGGCTCGCGTAGTATGCTTCCAAAACAGGCTGAACAATACCAGCGGTCCGAACGCCGCTCCAAAGCCCGCCCACGCAAAACTTACGACTTGGAAGATAACGCTGTTCTCGTTCCACGCAATGATAATATCTAACACCGCAAGTACGCAAAGTGCAACCTTAGACACCCACATAACCTGTTTATCGGTAGCATTTCGCTTGAAAATACCCTGATAAATATTCTTGGAAACCGCGCTGGACGCAATAAGTAAATAGCTATCGCTGCTGCTCATCGCCGCCGCAAGAATACCAGCCATTACCAGTCCGGCAACCAACGGATGGAACAGTGTTTGTGACAGGACGATAAATATGCTCTCCGCTCCGCCGGCAGTCTTCAGCGTGTCGTGATACGGGAATATCGCGCGTCCCATCAATCCGATGAACACCGCCGCGGTCATCGCTATCACGCACCAAACGGTGGCTATTCTGCGCGCCCGTTTCAACTCTTTTACTTTACGGATTGCGAAGAAGCGCACTAATACCTGCGGCATGCCGAAGTACCCAAGTCCCCATGCAAGCGTAGACGCAATTGTCAGCGCGCCGTACGGCGACGATTCTTTCCACGCTGACGACAAGCGCTCTATTGTTACCGGAAGCTGCTCCGCAACACCTGTAGCCGCCGGTGTAAAAGTATCCGGCGACGCAGAGAAGAAGAATTGCAGGAAGCCGGGTATTTCACCAAGGTTAGCCGATACTGCCGCCATACCTCCGGCACGCGCTATCCCGAATATAACTACAGCAATCAAAGCCGCAACCATAATTATTGCCTGTATAAAGTCAGAGACACTTTCCGCCATAAATCCGCCGAGCAGTGTATAGAACAAAACTATCGCCGCCGCCGCAATCAGCATCGTATGGTAATTTGCTCCAAGCAACGCCGAAAACAGCTTACCGCCGGTCACAAAGCAGCTTGCGATATACACTGAGAAAAATATTAAAATAAAT
>JAITQY010000029.1 GCA_031288675.1 Oscillospiraceae bacterium
CTGGGGCGGGGCTTGACAAACAATCCTACATTGATACAGTCAAGGCGCGGTATGTTTCACAGAAAAGCCTTGAAAGCAAAACCCCGATAGGAACGCTTTCCGAGCGTGACAAAATAGGATTGATAGAGTTCCTCGCGACGCATTAGCCGACAGAATACGCACAAGAAATGTCACGCCGCACGGCGCGGCGTTTTTTTGTTGCCCAAAAGGAGAGCCATATGCAAACGATGCTAAAAAAATACAACTGCTGCATATCGGCAAGCGCGGACGGCGCAGGAGAAAACCACAAAAGAATAAGGGAGGGTATGTGCAATGGCTCGTGACAAACCGAATAAAACAGACAAGAATACAAGGAGGTGAGAATATGGCAACTAAATTGAAGAACCTTAGCGTAACAAGCGTTGACGTAGTCAATCAGGGCGCAAATCAAGACGCGCATATCCGGCTGTTCAAACGCAAAGACGGCGAACAGGGAGACAGCTTCGTTCAGAAGCTCGCCGCCGCTATAGCGGGCGCATTCGGTAAATCGGATAATCAGACCGATGTTTCAAAAGACGGCGCGGCGACATTTGCGGACGAGATAAAACGCGAGAAAATGCGTAATATCGTCAGTCAAGTGTGGGACTACTGCTACGCGCTGTCAGACAGTCTCGGCTCAATTATTTTTGATGATGAGCAAGACGAGGATGCGAAACGTGAGATGATGCTTACGTCTATTGATGAATTCGCGGAAACAATGCGGGAGGCTATTCCACAATGGGCGTCAGGCAAAGAGTCAGTCATCGGCAAAATAGAGAAATCCAAAACGCAGGAGGAAGCATTCAGCCTTTTTTGGAGCAACTATGAAAACGCAGGAGAAGAACCGAAAGAAGCTGACCCGTTAGTAGCAAAAGGCACCATTAACCAAGCAACAAACTCCGATACCGGAGAAAATAATCCAACCTTAAAGGAGGAAAAGGAAATGAAATTTGACAAGAGCAAAATGACCACGGAGGAACAGGCTACACTCGCAGACCTTGAGAAGCGGTACGGCACGACGGAAGAACCCTGCACCCCCGCTTCGCCCGACGCAACCACAGGCGCGGAACTTCATCCGGAAGTAAAAAAAGCACTCGAAGACTTTGACGCGGTCAAGAAACAGCAGACCGCCGAAATTGAGGAGCTGAAAAAGAGCCTTGAAACGGAGCGCCTGACAGCGTTCGCCAAGAAGTATGAGCCGCTCGGGAAAAAGGCTGACGAACTGGCGGCTAAGCTGTACGACCTGAAAAAGGCGGGCGGCACCGTCTACGACGATTACGTTGCGCTGCTTGACGAGAACCTGACTACGCTCGAAAAGAGCGGACTGTTCAGTGAGATTGGCAAGAACACGCAAGGAAGCGCCGGAACGGCGGAAACGCTGACAATCAAGGCTTCCGAAATAGCCAAAAACGGAATTAGCCAAGCTGACGCTATCGTTAAAGCATTTGAGGAACATCCGGAACTCGCGGCACAGTATGAAGCTGAATATGAAAATGGAGGTAACTAACAATGGCAAAGCAATATCTAAACGCATTCATTAACAACAGCGCGACCATTAGAGGGACTGCAGCGGCAGACCTCACAAACGCCGCTCATAAGGCGGTCAAGTTTGACGGAAACGGGCAGTTCGTACTTCCGGGCGCGGGCGACCCCGTTATCGGAATTATCCTGTCGGACGTTGCCGCAATAGAGAGCGGAGCTAATCTCGTCACTAAGGCGGGAACGGAGGTTGACGTGCTGGTAAAGTACATCGGTCTGATTGAGGCTGCCGGCGCGATTGCCAAAGGCGACCTTTTGACCGTTACCGCGACCGGAACAGCGACGCAAGCAGATGAAGGCAACTGGATTTTCGGCGTCGCTATGACGGCGGCAGGCGCGGCAGGAGAACTCGTCCAAATAGAAATTACACAAAGCGGCTACTATCCGGTCGCAGCGTAATAAAGGAGGAAAAATAAAATGGCTATTACAAGCAATGAATTGGCGGCACGCATTAAGAAAGGCGCATTCAAACCGCATATCTATCTTACAAACGTCTGCCTATCCTATTTCCAAAACCTGAACGGCTTCGTGGCGAAGAAAGTGTTCCCGATTGTACCTGTTCCGACTTCCAGCGCGCTCTATTACGAGTTCGACAAGGGAGACCTTGCCCGTGACAATGTGGCAAGGAAGCCTGAATTCGGTCACGTCGCGCCCGGCATTTACAGTAAGCGCGACAAGTACTACCACTGCGAGGTAGACCAAGTAATAACGGGCGTTGACAAAATCGCAAGCCTCGATTTCCAGCGCACCAACGCGCCCGCAGTCATTGACCCGCGCCGTTCCAAAGTGCGCTGGGTGGCGGAACAGATGAACATACACCTTGACCGTGTATGGGCAGGAAAATATTTCAATGCCGCAAGCTGGACTAACGTCTATTCTGGTACAGGCTCTACACCCGCGGCAAACCAATTCTACTACTTCGATAACGAGAACAGCGACCCCGTTACGTTCTTCAACGCGCTAAGAAACAGAATGCTTCTCGCGGGGCTTCGTAAACCAAATAAAATGGTGCTGGGCGTTAACGCGTTTGTCGCGTTAACAACTAACCCGTCCATTTTGGAGCGCATTAAGTATCAGGGAAGCGAAGCGAACCCGGCTAATGTGACAGCGAACGTTCTCGCGCAATTGTTCGGACTGGACGAAATCTATGTAGCGGAAAGCGTATATAACGCCGCGCCTAACGGAGCGGCAGACGATATGCAGTTTATCTGCAACCCGAGCGATGTGCTTCTGACTTACACGACCAACGCGCCGAGTATCGAAGAGCCAAGCGCAGGATATACGTTCGTGTGGGATATGCTTGGTAACGGGCAATATACGGCAGTACAGCAGTATGAAGGCGAGGCGGCGACGCATACGGAATTCATTGAGGGATTACTCTGCACCGACCCTGAAATTACCTCAACCGACCTCGGCGTATTCCTGAGCGGCGCGGTAAGTCCGACATTCTCGGCGTAAGTGGAGGGTTGAACAATGGCGTATGTTGCAAATAAACCCGTGCGGTTTGATAAGACTTACGCCATTGGGGAGATTATCCCCGATGGCGTGATAGACCCCAAAATGGAGAAGCGGTTGCTTGACTGGGGCAAGATAACGAAACTCGCCGAGCCGACAAAACTTAGCGATGAGCCTAACACCGGTAATGAGGACACAGACGGCAAACTTAACACGCCGGAGAATACAGGCGAAGAAATGACCTCGCAGGAGGTCGAACAAGTAACCGCAACGAACATTCAGCAAACAACGGGCTTTGTTTGCGATGTTTGCGGAAAGACCTGCGCGACTAAAACCGCGCTTACGGCACACAAAAAAACGCATAGCAGTTAGGGGGTACCGCAATGACATACAGTTACGATCCGACCCAAATCAAGGCGCGGGGCAAAGACCAAATGCGGTTTGAACTTGGCGATACGCTTACGGACGGCGGCGCGGATACCTGCGCCCTCGCCGACGAGGAATACGAAGGTATCCTCACCGACATTACAGACGGGAAACGGGCGTGGCTGTATGCCAAGCTTGCGGTCATTGAAGCGGTATTATTCAAGATGTCATACCAAGTGGATACCAAAATCGACGTTCTGCAATACAATTTCTCAGACAGAGCGGCGCAATGGCAGAAGCTGTACGATAAGCTTAAACAGGAGATAACGGCTTCGACCGCCGTGCCGGCAATGGACGGACGGGCGATGAGAAAGCCGCCGTATTTCCACACGGAAATGCAGGAAAATCCGCTGGCGCAGGAACAGTACGCGCCTTACTCTCCGTTTAGAAAAATGACGGAATAGGAGGGACGTTTGTATGTTTACAGGCGGAGTGTTTTTCTTCCCGGGTCAGGAACTGCGCGAGTTTGACGTTCTGCGACCTAACGCACGTGAAACGGAAAATGGGCGCATAGTTAACAACGGCTATACTTCCGCTGGTAAGATTACGGCAATCCTCGCGGCGGCAAAGCCGGAGGAGAAAGAACGGTGGCGGCAGCTCGAACACCCGATAACCCACAAGATAATTCAGCAGCATACACCGGCGTTTGAAATAAAAGCGGGTGATGTATTTGAGCGTGCGGGACGGCATTTTTACAATCAGGCTATGCCGTACAATGTTGGCGACATAAGTCACTGGACTATCTACTACTGCGAGGAAAGAGAGGATTTGTAATGCCTAATCAAAAAAGCGTAAACGCGGCGTTTGCAAATGCGTCACGGGTAGTAGCAAAGCAAATTAAAACGTACCTTGCCGGGATTGACAGGGAAGTCGCCGCAAGAGGATACAGGGTCAGCAACCAACTGCGTAACTCCGCTCTCTATGTACTGCGCGGAGAGCGAAGCGGACGAAGGTATCTTGTGCCGGATACCAAAAGATATTATACCGCTTCTGCGCCCGGAGAAAGCCCGGCGAACAGGCTGGGCATATTCCGGCTTTCGTGGACTACACGGGTAGACGCGCAAAAGAGCGGCAAACTGTATACCGTGCGGTCGTTAATCGAAAGCAATGTCAAGGCAGGCGCTTACCTGTTAGGTGACATGCTGGAAAAAGGCACGAAGAAAATGGCGGCGCGTCCGTACAAACAGAAAGTAATAGATCGCGCATTACCCAAAATTATGGAGATTTATAATAGACCGTACAAACCGTAAATTATTAATCTTTGGTTTGGGCAACGAACGGAGGCAATAATGGCATTAATAGCGGACAAGGACGTAAAGGTATTTGACCTTACGGAAATACATCGCGGAGATTGCGTAAGGGTTCGCAAAAACGGCGACGACAGTTTCAGAAACGGCGTTGTAATTAAAGCGGAAGAAAGTAAAATTGTAGTCCTTTACAGCAACATACAGAACGAGGCGACCAGTTATCTTTTTATATTCCCTGCCGATGTTGCGGACGACGCATGGGAGATGTACTGGACAACTGATTTTGTAACAATCAATCACATAGGCGGTGACGGCAATGCTTAAAGGATTACTGAAAGAGCAGATACGCAGCGACCCGCAAATAGCGGGAATGCTAACCAGTTACGGCGGAGAACCGGCATTTTTCTATCAAAAGTCTCCGCCCGATACTGACCGAGCATGGCATAAGCCGTGTTATCCGAGAGCGGATTATAACATTGATATGAGATATGACCCTGAACGCAAAACGGCGGGGACTCTAACGGTTAACGTATGGTGCAGTTCAGACAGCTTATCAATGCCGGAAGATATAGAGAAACGACTGACGGAGATTATAGACGGCACATTTTACACGTCAGACGGCGACAGTGTGTGTGCAGTTTGGAGCCGGTCTGACGCGTTCGACTTTGAAAAAAACCTTACGGGAAATAGGTCGATGCCTGAAGGAGTCGGCGCTACGATAGAGTTCGATTTATTATCATTTCCCTGTCAGCTGACAACCGACCCTGACCCGATACAAGGCGCGCATATCTGGACGAGAAAATACTTTCCGGCAATCGGGATAATAACGCAGGAATACCTGCCGCCGATATGGAAGCCTACAGACGAAACCCCTGCTATATACTGGCGGTTTGCAGGCATAAGCGCAGATAACCGGCAAAGCTATGCGCTTAACTGGTACACGGCACAAATCGCGGCGCATATCATAGCCGACAGCGTGACGGAGCGGAACCGTTGGTTAAAGTCAATAGTCGAGCGTATGCAGCTTGACGGAGAAATAGTACTGCCAAACGGAGCGCCTATGTTCATTAATCAGGTACAGGTAAGGCACGGCGCGGATCCGCTTAGGGATGGGCAGCTGCAAATAAGCGGGCAATATCCCGTTAGGGCGGCGCACCGCAAAGAACACGCGGAAAATATACTGCGGAACGCTAATTTTAATGGGTAAAAAAAGGAGGTGTCGGTAATGGCAAAAAGTACGCAAACAGTTCAAAACTCTGTAAATCAAGAACCAACTTACAGTATAGACGAGATTGCAAGGGCGGCGCAAACGAAGTTCGGCGTTATGCCTGAGGTTGCAAAAGTTGCATTGATTACAGCAGGCAAAAAGAAAGCTACGCTGAGCGAGGCGGAGCAAATAATAAGTAAATTTCAAAAAAGGGAGGTAAAGTAAATGGCGGCATTTTTCATACCCGGAGAAAAGAAGATACGTCCAGGCGTATATGACCGTTACGAAAACTACGGCACACCGCCTACGGCGGGAGCGGCAGACGGTGTTTGCGCGGCGGTACTGCGGTCTAATTGGGGGGCTACAGGTCAGGCAATACTGCTTGAAAGCTATGCGGATATAGCTAAATACTACGGCGACGGAGGCACGACCGCAGTGCCTATGGAACAATTCAAGGGCGGCGCGAGAACCGTATACGCGGTTAGGGCAGGAAGCGGAGGCACAGCCGGTACATATAGTATCGCGGATACAGACGTAGTAGCCGTAGCAACCCTGACGATGAAATATCCCGGAAGCCGTGAATTCAGCGTGACCATCAGACCGACGATTGAAGACCCGAATACGTTTGAACTGCTGATTTTAGACGGCACGACGCAGTTAGAGCGGCTGTTGTTTTCCAACACTAACGTTGACACCCTGTTAAACGCATACACGGCGGCTGGAAGCAACTATTATACGCTGACAAAGCTAACAGACAGCACAAACGCTATCGCGACGATTGACCAAGCAGCGATAACCCCAGGAACAGATCCAACCGTTGACACAGCGGCGTACTCGGCAGCGCTTGACATACTGGAAGCGTACCGCTGGAACGTGCTGTCTATCGACACTAACGACGTGCCGACACAGCTGTTAATGCAGCAATATCTTGACCGTATCTATCAGGACGGCAAGTTTGTTATGGGCGTGGTCGGCGAGCCTGCAGGCGTTACGTTTGAAACAAGATTACAGCACGCGAGCGCGTTCAACGACTATAAGGTTGTGTATGTCGGCAACGGATTTATTGACGCATCCGGAGCAAGTTACGACGGCTATCTCGCGGCGGCAAGGATAGCGGGTCTTATTGCCGGCACGCCAAGCAATGAGAGCATTACGCGCCTTGCAATCAGCGGCGCGGTAAGCCTTACAGAACCGCTGACAAATAACCAGTATGAGCGCGCAATAAAAGGCGGAATGCTGACGTTCAGTGTAAGCGCGGCAAATACGGTATGGGTCGAACAGGGGATTAACACGTTAGTACTTCCGGGTACTACCGAAGACGAGGGCTGGAAGAAAATCAAGCGTGTAAAGGTACGGTTTGAGATTATGCAACGTATCAACGACACGGTCGACCCGCTTGTGGGACGGATCAACAACGACCCTGACGGGCGAATGAATATTATTCAGGTGAGTAACGCGGTATGCACGGCAATGGCTGCCGAGAA
>JAITQY010000051.1 GCA_031288675.1 Oscillospiraceae bacterium
GGTAGACACCTATCAAATGGCTATGGACTTATTGCCGGAAGCCGGACGCGGAAATTACAATTTGGCAGCTTTGGCAAGAATTTTGCAGCTTCCGGATTTTAACCACCATCGCGCTGTAGACGACGCCGAAACTTTATCGCTTATTATGGAAGATTTCCGCAAGATATTGGGAAAAAACGAGCTTTTTGACGCCGCAAAAATTGACGGACATTTCCGGAATTCCCGAGCCGCTTTTGCGCTGAAAGACAGGTATCCGAAACACATTATTCTTCTCGTCAAAAATAAATCCGGACTAAAAAATCTGTACAAGCTGATTTCTGAATCGCATCTGAACCCATTCACAAAAGGTTATCCGGTTATGACTAAGTCAATGATCAAGAAGCACAGAGAAGGGCTGATTATCGGCAGCGCGTGCGAGAACAGCGAGATATTCCGCGCAATCACGGGCAACTCCAGCGACCGTGAACTTACGCGCCTTGCGGAACTTTACGACTACTTTGAGATACAGCCTATAGCTAACAATATGTTTATGCTCAATAATGACCGCTACAGCGGCGGAATAGAACAACTTAGGGGGTTCAACCGGCGTATGATTGCTCTTGCCGGAACCACCGGCAAGCCGGTGGTTGCTACCGGCGACGTTCACTTTCTTGACCCGGAGGACGAGATAGGGCGCACTATTCTCACAGCTAACAAGTTTAAGGACGCGGATGACGATTTGCCTCTGTATTTCAAAACGACTGCTGAGATGTTAGAGGAATTCAGCTATCTTGGCGCGGACACGGCGCGGAGTGTAGTCATTGAGAACCCTAACGCCATCGCCGACAGTGTAGAGAGCTTTGACCTCCTGCCGGACGGTCTTAAAATTCCGATGATTGAAAACAGCCGGGAGGAACTTCAAAAGGCTGTGGACGCCCGTATGACAGAGCTTTACGGCGAGAACGGCATAGTTCCGGAAATAGTCAAACGGCGCATTGAGGAAGAGATGGAGGCGATACAGGGGCGCGGATATGACGTAATTTACCTCTCCGCGCGGAGGCTTGTGCAGGCGTCGAACGCACGCGGTTATATAGTGGGGTCACGCGGTAGCGTGGGGAGTTCACTTGCCGCGTTTATGGCTGGCATTACGGAGGTAAACGCGCTTCCGGCGCACTATCGCTGCCCGAACTGCAAGCATAGTGATTTTGAGTCCGGTACTGACTATGGTGTGGGAGCTGATATGCCGGACGCAAACTGCCCTGTGTGCGGTACGGCATACGAAAAAGACGGTTTTGATATTCCGTTTGAGACATTTCTCGGGTTCGGCGGAGATAAAGTGCCTGATATTGACCTTAACTTTTCCGGTGAAGACCAGGCAAACGCGCACCGCGACGCGATAGAGATGTTCGGTGACGATAAAGTATTCCGCGCCGGAACTATCGGCGGATTGGCGGACAAGACGGCGTTCGGATATGTAAGGAAGTATGCGGAGGAACGCGGCAAGGTGTTCCCTAAAGCGGAATTAGACCGGCTTAGCTCAATGCTTACCGGAGCAAAGAAGACGACAGGTCAGCATCCAGGCGGCTTAGTAGTTATTCCAGCTGATATGGAGGTATATGAGTTCACGCCTATCCAGCGTCCGGGTGATGAAAAGGACGCCACGAAACGCGAGAATCTGATTACGACGCATATAGAATACCACGCGATGGAGGACAATCTGCTCAAGCTGGATATGCTTGGTCACGACGATCCCTCAATCGCTAAAATGCTTCATGACCTAACAGGGATAGACCCGACTGCACTGCCGCTTGCCGATTCGGGTGTAATGGCGCTGTTTGCGGGGGGAAAGGGCAACGAAGCTCTTAGTACGGCGGGTGTGCCGGAGTTCGGCACCGGCTTTACACGGGGGATGCTGGAGGATACGAAGCCTACGAAAGTTTCTACGCTTGTAAGGCTGTCAGGATTCTCTCACGGTACGGACGTATGGACCGGCAACGCGAGAGACCTGATACAGGCTGGACACGGCGTAGAAGACGTAATCGGCTGCCGCGACGATATTATGATTTACCTGATGTCAATGGGTATGGAAGCGAATAAGGCATTCAAAATTATGGAGGCGGTACGTAAGGGAAAAGGGCTTACGGATGAGCAAGCCGCCGCGATGGAAGCGCTGAAAGTGCCGGATTGGTATATCGAAAGTTGCCGGAAAATCAAATATCTGTTCCCTAAAGCGCACGCCTCCGCATATATTATGATGGCGCTTAGGATAGCGTGGTACAAAGTTCATAAGCCGGCTGCGTATTACGCGGCGTATTTCTCAATCCGCGCAAAAGCGTTCAACATTGACGTTATGAGCAAGGGGGAGACGGCGATACGCGCGGAAATGAAACGCATATTAGACGCGGCGAACGGCGATGCGCGCAATCTGAAAGGCACGGATGAATCGCTGTATCTTGCGTTAGAGCTTGCGCTGGAGATGTGGCTGCGCGGAATAAAAATGCAACCGGTGAGCTTTGAAAAATCCGATCCGCTTAGGTTTAAGGTGGAAGAGGATACGCTGATACCTCCGTTTATCAGCGTTTCCGGATTGGGCGAAACTGCCGCGCTGGATCTTGAAACGGCAAGGAAAGAACGTTCCGACTGGACGATAGAAGAACTTGCGGCGGCGTGTACGAAAGTAAGCTCCGCGCATATTGAGGAGCTTAAACGGTTGAACGCGTTCGGGAATATGGCGGAAAGCGCTCAGGTGAGCTTGTGGTGAACCGGAGTGTTACGTGATTTATTATTCTACAAAGGCAGTAAAAAGATAAATAACAAACCCGGACGCACAGTTGTGCATCCGGTTTAGCGTTGTTATATATTATTCAGGTGTTGCGACGAGGAAGGTCATATCGTTAAGCTCTTCGTCGGAGAAAAAGTTATAAAATGTGAAATTATAGATAAAGCGTTCCGCGCCGTAGACCCCGTAGCCATCCTGATTGTGATCGGTGGTATCATAGGGATCGGCAACGATGATAACATCGTCATTCTCGATTTCCGTACCCATCGTGTCATAGCCGATAATCGCCTGCCAGTGACCGCCCCAATCGTTCCAGCCAACCATAATCGGATTTCCGGCTTTAAGGGTTTCCTGTATGTATTCGAGCGTGAATACGTCATACACGTCTTCCGCGCAGTCGAAAGTGCTGTATGAAGTGAAGCCGCCGACGCCGTCAAAAATCTCTATCATCTGACGGAGACTGGTTGCTCCGGGATCCGCGCCCTCAGGCAGTCTGCCGCTTATTCCGGCAGTGCGGGACGCAGCGAGAGTTTGCTCGTTATATTCGCCGAGTTTGCCGTAGAAGTCCAGTACCATTAAAGCGGTGGCGACCCCGCAGCTCCACTCGGAGGTCTGCTGTAATGTTTTGAATTTGGGCAGAATCGTGAGCGTATCTGTTGATTCCGCATTATAGAAATCAATGCTGCTGAAATACGGGCTGTCAGGGTGATCGCCGGAGCGTTCCACGCTGTCCGCGCCGTCATCCGGGCTTAAATCAATAGCATAGGGAATTTTCATCTCATCGGTGAAATTTCCGGATGAAGCCGTAACCGTATTGTCAGGCGTTTCGGTAAGCTCGGTCATAGGTTCGGCAGTATTAGTACTTTCCGGCGCTGATTGTGTACAGCCCGCGAAGAGCGTCAGGCACATTACAAGTGCCGCCAATAGCGCGGTAACCGCGCGCGAAGTTTTTTCCATCAAGGGATACCTCCAAAATATAGAATTTGGCTAAGTATAAGATATTTTGAGAGGTTTGTCAATGATTATTTTTTATGTTTGACAGGCGGGATGATTTATAATTTAAGAAAAAACAGAGCAAACTAATCTCAAACTTTAATTTGGGGTGATGTATTGTGCGATATAAGAAAGTCATTTTATTAGCCGTATGCCTGCTCGCGGTTCTTCCGGCGGTATTGCTGTTGCCGCCGCAGGCGGTACCGGTTATAGCTGAGAACCCGAAGACGGAGCTTTCGGTTTTTGTGCCTGTGATAATGTACCACGCCGTCATTGATAATCCCAACAGAATCGGGGATTTTATCATTACGCCGCAAGCGTTTGAAAATGATATGGAGTATTTGGCAAACAACGGATACACCACTGTGTTCCCGTCGGAAATCATTGACTTTGCCGAGTCCGGCAAGCCGCTGCCGCCTAACCCTGTGCTTATAACTTTCGATGACGGGCATTATGGATTATTGCGATGCATTCTGCCTATTTTGGAAGAGCGCAGCTTAAAAGCTAACGTCAATATTGAGGGTGCGTACACGGAACAGTCTACTATAGAAGACGACCATAATCCGGCGTACTCATATCTGACATGGGAGGAAATCAGACTTCTCCATAACAGCGGGCGTTTTGAGATAGGCAATCACACCTACGGCATGCACAGCCTTACCGGTCTGCGTAAAGGCTGCAGAAAGAATCCGGGCGAGAGCCTTGCCGCATACGAAAAGGCTTTAGCTGACGACGTCGGCAAGCTTCAGTCGATCCTTGCCGGTACTACCGGTGTTATGCCGCGGACATTTGCGTATCCGTTTGGCTATGTTTCGGATGAAAGTATACCTGTACTGCGGAGTATGGGCTTGAAACTTCTGATGACTTGTTATGAAAAACCCAATTATGTCAGTGTAAATGACGAGCTTCCTCTTATCTTACATCGTTATAATCGTCCTGGAAATATGTCCACTGAAAAATTTATGGCGAGAGTTCTGACGCGGGACAATTAGCTGTAAAAGTCCGTGCCAAGCGAGTGTGTTCAGTCAAACCGTGAATCACTCCATCGCCTTGACTTTTTCCTCAATGAACCCGATTTCCTTTTCGTCAAGCCCGTATTTGGCGTATAGCTGGTGGTCGATGTCGGGGATAGACTGCGACCAGTCGATGTCGCTCTGCGGTGTGAAGTCTTGCAGGGGGACATATTTCCATTTTTCCGATGTATTGTGCTGAGTAATTTTGAGAACGCCAAGCAAAGCACGTGCAAATTTTGACGAAACATATTTCAGACAATTTTCTGCCTCAGTTAAATCGTCAAAAGCACCAATTGTGAGAAAAGTCTGTGTCGTACCCACGAGTGGGGTACCCACGAGTGGGGTACTCAATACTTCTCCAAGTGCACCGCTTCCATTTGCAGCTGGAATGAAAACTTTGTATTTTTCAAAACTCTCGTGAACGTCAATGTAATCGCGGCGAACCCATTTATAAACTCGCCTGCTGTTTTGAAGTCCAAGTATCTGAATGTAATCGAATCCATCATTAGGTTTTTCATCAGAGAAAATTGCTGAAAATTTCTCAAATGCACTGGTTCGGAAGAGATACCTACCATTCTGCATTGTGACACCAGGCATTTCTGGATAATCCTCTGTTAATTTCCTTGCGTACTGATAGATAAGTTGACCATAAATAATATCGCTAAAACTATCCTCTTCTTTCACCGCGACCTTTTTAACAATGCTATTTAATTCAGGAAACGAAGTGAACGTTCCGATCGCACCTACTACAGTTTTAGAATTCCTATAAGTTATGGCTATGCCTCCTTTAATATCAGTGTTCGGGAAAACTTTTGAACTATCCATTTCATAGTATTCTACTTTCAGATGCTTATCTTCAAGCATTTTTTGGTTCCAAGTTTTAGAAGTGTACCCTGCGTTAAATAAGAACCGTGCGGGTGAAATGAGGCAGGCTCGGTCTGAAACCTTATAAGCCAAATCAATGAAGAATTGATATATTGGCATTGTGCGTGTTGAATCGCTTTCAGTTTCCTCCTGATACGGTGGGTTACCTACCACGGCGTCAAATTTCATTTCTAAACTACCTCCGTTTTTGGCTGTTTCGGTTAGGTCTCGGCAGACCAAATGCGAGTCGTCAACGTCCGCAAAGCCGCCGAATACAAAGTTTCTCGCAATGCGGTAGATTATCTCGCTCGGCGCGAAGCCGTAAACCTGATGTTCCAGTATGTGTTTCAGCCGCACATCCTTATCGGGGATAACGCCCTCAAGCCCGATATACAGCCGCTTCACAATCTCGGTCAGGTACAGCCCCGACTTCACATACAAGTCCGCAAACGTCTTGTCCTTATCGGTGAACAAATCGGGATTTTCTTCTTCTAATTTGTCTATCATCATCTTCACAATCTTTTTGGGCGTGTAAATCTGATTGGTTCTCTGCGGCGGAATATAGTCGAAGATGTCCTCAGTTTGGCTGTCGTCAAAGTAGTTGGCAAGTTCCGCTTTCTTGTGCAGGAACTCCTGCACAGACTCGTCAAATACCACCGCGTCAAAGAAGTTGTAAGTGTCACGCAACGCGCGGAACTGGTCAAGGGTAATGCCCGTGACCTCTTTGAAAACGGCGTCGGTGATATTTGCGTCAAAGTTAGCGAGAGTGGTGGCCGGCTCGCCGTATGCCATAAGAAATGACGGTATCGTGCGGGCAAATCCCCGCAACCGGGCGCGAATGCCGTCCTCCACCATAGTTTTCTTCTTTTCCTCTGCTTTTTGTAAAATAGTTTCAGTTGATTTTTGCGTTAGTTCACGAGTTTTTTCTTCAACGGTGCTGATTACCTCTTTTTGTAAGTTATTGGCAATTTCGTTTTGTTTTACTTCAAAAATTTCTTTTGCCAAAGCGACTGCCGCAGGGTTTTCCTGCGCTTCAGCAATCTGTTTTTTGTATTCAACTTCAGCTTCAGCTTTTTTTATCTCCGCCTGTTTTTGTACTATCTCAACCTCACGAGCGATTATGTTTGCGTTTTGCTTGACAACCTGCTCGGCTTGAGCAACCGTGACGGAGTTGTCTTGGGCAAGCTCCTTAACGGCATCTAAAACACCGTGCGTGAATGCGGTCGCTACGGCGTTTGTCAGGCTGTCGGGGGTTTGCTCCACTGCTTCCGCTGCCGCCTTAGTAACGTCGGCATAGACTTTCTCTCCGAAGCGGGCATTTGTTTCTGAAATAACTATAGAAGTATCAACTATGGCATTGCCTGTTTCGTCAACCTTAACTCCCGCCGTGTCAATCGGATCATCTGTTTTTCGAGGTGTAACCTTTCCTATATCAACAGGATTAAGCTGATCCAAAATCTCACGCGCTTCAGCGGAAGCGAAAATTCCGGAGATATTCTGGAACAGCAGATTGGACATAAAGCCGCGTTTGACGACTTCTTGCGCCTTAATCGCTTTCGGGATAGTCAAAACCTGACGCACATCAAGCTCAACCATTTTCCCCTCGTCGTCTTCGGCGATTACAGGGAAAAAGTTGAGCAGTATTCGTATATTCTTCTCGCGGTCGTCAGTCGTACCGCCGCCGCTGACCGTTTTGCTGTTTAGATTGTTGGCAAACTCGTCATAGATTATCAGCGTCCGCTCTGGCGCAAAGTCAAAGACATAGGCGTTTTGTTTGCGGCGCTTTTCGCCGTCAACGTCGTATCTCCAAGCGTTTTGAGCGCGGAAAGCCGCCTGCATATACAGGCTCGGCGATTTGAGGTTGGAGAGCATCATAACGGCAGTCCACTCAGGGACGGTAACACCTGTGGTCAACTGCCCGACCGATAGAGTTATAGTGCGGTCGTGTGCCTTTATAGCTGCCCTCACCCTGTCGAGCGATTTCTGTGTTGCGGCAGGGTCATCTTCGTCTGTTTTGCCGTCACCTGCGGCTAAGACTATCTCATAGTTCTCAAAGACCGGGTGTTCACGGAGTAGTTTTTCTAAAGCCTTTGCGCTTGCGACACGGTTCAACAGCCAAAACGTGTGTTTCAGTTCTGCCCTAAGCTCAGGCGTAGAGAACGGATACTTTTCGTTATGCGTCAGCGTATCAAGCCATTTTCTGACCTCTTCTTCGTGTATGAGCTTGCCGCTGTCAGTCGTAGCGAAAAACTCATTCAAATCAAAGGCAAAATCGATGTCCCTGCCGTCTATTTCCGCCCCTTTGTTTACTTCGTCGGTTATCATCTGGCTCATCTGATAGGAGAACAGATTTAGGCGTGGTAAGCCCTCATAAGGGTTGTTTTCCTCGCTTTCCTCAGACCATGCGGCTTTCGCGTCCTGCTCGTCGGCATACGTCCAGTTAAAAATCTGCTCCTTAGAGAATTTGCCGCTCGCTACCGCTTTGAACGGTGTTCCCGACAGATGCAGGGTGAAATTGCGGGTAATGTTGTTAAATGCGACATCCGTTTTGAACGTATCGATGCCCTCGTGCGCCTCATCGATTACAAGCAAATCCCAAGTTAAACCTTTAACCCATTCCAGTTTATCATAGTAACCGCCAAAACTTATCGCGCCTTTCAAATCCTGCAAGGAGATGAAAGCGATGCAACCAGAATGTTCACCGTCCGGCTTGCCGAGGTTCTCAGAAAGAAACTGTTCCCGCGTTAGGACAGGACGGTCTTTCAATGTGTCAGCGGTAGATACGAAGCGGTAATTAGTCTGCCACGCTATAAAAGTCTCAAAATCATCGAACCAAGAGTTAGCGATTGCAGGACGGTTCGTGACAATCAGAACTTTTTTCGCTCCCATACGACGAGCAAGGTCGTAGGTCGTCAGCGTTTTGCCGAAGCGCGGCTTTGCGTTCCAAAGAAATTCTTCGCCTTTGTGGGTTGCTGCATAATCAAGCGTCATCTGCACAGCATCTTCCTGTTCGGCGCGGAGGCGATATTCAAGCCCGATTTCCGCTTGCGTGAACTGTTTGCACCGAAACTCATCAAAGTCACTGTGAGCCTGGTCGGGAGTGCCATTGTAATAGAACCACTCGGTATTAGGGCGTTGGTCAACTTTTTTGAACTTCCGCAGGTAGGCGTGAAACTGCTTATCAAAGAACCACTCATCAGAGCCTATGAATTGCGCGGGTTCTGACCACAGCTTGGCTGGGGTTATCCCTGCGGTATGTGTCTGCTGACGGATACGCTCGTCAGCGTTTTGGAGTTCAGTGTAGCCGATTTTTATCCATCCCTCGTTGGATTTATATTCAGGGATAACATAAGCGTAGATTTGTGGGTAGACGGTTTTCGTCGTTTTGATTGTTGTATTAACGCTCATCTCCTTTTAATCCCCTTATCAAAG
>JAITQY010000101.1 GCA_031288675.1 Oscillospiraceae bacterium
ACGCATGTTGTTCGCGGAACAGAATATCTTAGTTCTGCCCCAATGTATACATTGCTCTATCAGGCGTTTGGATGGAACGAACCGGAGTACGTTCACTGCCCGCCGGTTATGCGTGATGCGGTTCATAAGCTTTCCAAGCGTGCCGGCGATCCTACTTATGAGGATTTAATTGAGCAGGGCTATCTGCCGGAAGCTATACTGAATTATGTTGCGTTGCTGGGGTGGAGCCCATCTGGCGAGTATGCGGAGCGCGAGTTCTTCACGCTTGCTGAGCTTGCTGAGGTTTTTGAAACCGGAGGAATTTCCAAATCGCCTGCGCTCTTTGATAAGGTGAAACTGAACTATTTCAATGCGCATTATATACGTGAGCTGTCGGCAGAGCGCTTTATAGAGCTGGCGAAGCCATGGATAAAAAATGTACTCGGCGACGCCGTAACTGCCGAAAATTCAGCCAAAATCGCCGCTTTGCTTCATCCGCGTATAGAGATATTTGCGGACATTGATGAGGATAAAATAGGATTCTTTGCCGGCATTCCGGAGTACAGTCTTGAACTTTTTACTAATAAAAAGAACAAACTGGATGAAGCGGAATCTTGTTTGATTCTCGTGAAACTTTATTCAATTCTTGCTGAATTGGATGATTGGAGTACTCTTGGAGGCTTCTTGGCAAACTATGCCGAAGCTAATGATATAAAGGTTGGAAAACTGTACTGGCCGTTAAGGATAGCTTTGTCCGGGCAGGCTGTTACTCCGGGCGGACCCGCTGAAATTGCCGATATACTCGGCAAAGAGGAATCTCTTAACCGCATTGATACCGCAATCGGGAGGTTAGGTGAATGAAGCGCCGACGCAGGGTAGGCGTCAGTGCCGGAATATTCATTGCCATAGTTATACTGTTAGTCGGTTACTTTGGCGCGCGTCACAGCAAGGCTCCAGAGTACGATCCGTTGCCGAGCTATGAGCCGTCCGTTGTCCCGTCGCTTTCAGGCGCCGCTGACAATACATACACTCGGCTTGACGTACAATTCATGACCGTACCCGATACCACTACGGCAGATTTAATACCTCATCTGCCGGATCAGCTTCTTCCGGAGTATATGGACGCGACTTTTTCGACTGAGACATTCGGCGGCGCGCAAAAGCGAGGCGGCAGGAGGGTAATAGCAAGCAATGAAACTGACGCCGTTATCGCATATGCCTATAATGATAATGAAAATGTTCAAATAATTTACATCTATTGCACTACGGAAGAATTAGAGAAAAAGTTGGAAGATTTGAAAAAATATCTGCAAACCTACTGAAATTATACCGCTTATATTTTTCGCAATTAGGAGAATTATGTATATTGGGATAGACGTCGGAACTTCCGGCACAAAAGTGATTCTCACTGACGCGAATACAAAAGTACTCGCGTCGCATACCTCTGAATATAAACTATACAGTCCTCAAAACGGATATGCTGAACAAGATGCGTTTGATTGGCGTAACGCCGCGTTTGAGGGCATTTGTGCCGTCCTGTCAAAGTCAGGAGTATCCGGGTCAGATGTCAGCGCGGTAGGACTTAGCGGTCAGATGCACGGATTAGTCCCGCTTGACGCGTCTGGGGAGCCACTTTGCCGCGCTATTATTTGGTGTGACCAGCGTACGGGTGCGGAAGCTGAAGCGCTTACTGGAATTTTCGGTCGTGCAACGCTGATAGAAAAGACCGGAAACCCGGCAATGACGGGATTTACAGCCGCTAAACTGCTGTGGTTTAAGAATAACGAGCCGTCCTTGTTTTCAAAATGCAGACACGTGTTACTGCCTAAGGATTATATTCGTTATTGCCTTACAGGAGACTTTGCAACTGACGTCAGCGACGCGGCTGGTACTCAACTAATGAATATAACAACAAGCGACTGGGACACGGAATTGTTTGACGGACTTGCTATTTCACCGGAAATACTGCCGCGGATATACGAATCTTCAGAGGTTACCGGTGTAATTTCACACTCTGCGGCAGAGAGAACCGGACTGAAAGCCGGAACTCCTGTAGTTGCCGGAGCGGCGGATAATGCCTCTGCCGCGATCGGATGCGGAGTAGTTGTGGAGGGAAAAGCGTTTACGACCATTGGAAGCAGCGCCGTAATTTATGCGGTGAGCAACAAGCCGCGAATAGACGGGCAGGGCAGGATACATACGCTCCGCGCTTCTGTGTCGAGTAAGTGGACTGTTATGAGCTGTACTCAGGCAGCGGGACTGTCACTAAAGTGGCTACGCGAAACATTTGGTTTTACGGAGAATTATGCGGAGATGGACAAGCTGGCAAAGAAAGTTCCTGTCGGCAGCGATAAGCTGATTTATCTGCCGTTTTTGAACGGGGAGCGCAGTCCTAACCCTGATCCTGACGCACGGGGAGTATTTATAGGTTTGACATCCGCGCATACAAAAGCGAATATTGTCAGGGCGGTGCTGGAGGGAGTAGCGTTCAGCCAGAGGGCGTGTTTGGATGTGTTTCGAGAGATGGGCGTTAATATAGCCGATATGATTTGCACAGGCGGAGGCGCGAAATCGCGTCTTTGGATACAGATGTTAGCGGATTTGTACAATTGCCCGGTAAGTACGCTTGCTTCTGACGAGGGCGCTGCTATGGGCGCCGCGATTCTTGCCGGAGCGAAATTTACTCCAGGAATCGCGGAAGTTACCGAGCCGAGTTCTGATGCGGCAAGATATGAGGACTTCTACGGAATTTATAAAACACTGTATCCGACGCTGAAAGATACATTCGGCTCATTGGCGAAACTGTGAAGCAGGTCACGATATACACGGACGGCGCATGTTCGGGAAATCCCGGTCCGGGAGGCTGGGGAGCAGTTCTGCGCTATGACATTAACGGAAAAAATTATGAACGCGAAATATCCGGCGCGGAGCCCGCGACTACTAATAATCGAATGGAGTTGACCGCCGTGATAAAAGCGCTGAGCTTGCTCTCCGAAAGTTGTGAAGTGGCGCTATATAGTGACAGTAAATATGTGGTTGACGGACTTTCAAAAGGATGGGCAAAATCGTGGCAAAAGAAGAATTGGCGTAAATCTGACGGAAAACCCGCGTTGAACGTTGATTTATGGGAACATTTACTTAAACTTTGTGACGTTCACAAGGTAAAAATCATTTGGGTTAAAGGTCACGCTGATAACGAGTTCAACAAACGATGTGACGCGCTGGCAGTACGTGCATATAAGGAGTTAGGTAAAACAGATTAGCGGATTTAATTTTTCAGCCCTTGCGGCAAACATACTTATTTCATCTGATATTATTTATATTTGTTAGGATAGAAAACTTATGATTAATGCCATTGAGCAAATTTTTACAAGCGTTGTACACTACGGAGTTTTGCTGTTTGAAATTATCGGGGTGATAATTCTGCTGACCACCGCATTCCGGTGTGTTTACCGGCTTTTCAGGCGAAGCGCAAATACCAGACTGATTTTGGCTCAGGGAATCGCGCTTGCGTTAGAGTTCAAAATCGGAGGAGAGGTTTTGCGTACTGTTATCGTCCGCGATTGGAACGAGTTGATAATACTCGGAGCAATTATTGCCTTGCGCGGCGTTCTGACTTTCCTTATACACTGGGAGATTCAAACGGAAGAGAAAAAGCTCGGATTACACGAAAAGAATGGCGAAGATAGCAAACGGTAGATACGCAGATAGGTGTTAGTTATTAGTCGACAGTTGGCAGTGGACGTGCGTACCGTCTTGTCAAGGGGTTGTTAAACGAATTCACAAAAAGTTCACATTTGCCATACAAAACCGCACCCTCAAATGAGAGCGCGGTCGTGGTTTACCTTGCTACGGTTTGCTTATTTGTAAATCCTTACTTCCTTTTCTTTATCTAGCCACACTACATTTGCACCCAATTTTTCAAGGATATACCTAAGCGGAACAAACGTCCTGTTACTTTTGTTATCCAAGAAAGCTGCCCCCAAGCCGTTACCGAGTTCTTGCCCAGTTATGATGTCAATCGTCTTAC
>JAITQY010000080.1 GCA_031288675.1 Oscillospiraceae bacterium
CTGCGTTGTTTTGAGCTTGACGCAAACGGAAATATGATTGGTCCTATGGTGAAAATTGACCCTATAGGCAAAGTCGCTAAGACGCTCAAGGCAGTGTAATCAAACTTTTGTTGTATCTATGATGTATACTAATATGAAAATCAGGAAAGGAGCCTGAATCAGCTTAACGCTGATTCATAAGCGCTATTATGGAAAAAATCACACACAGCATATGCGTGGGCGGACCTATCGCTATCCATACTGAGGACGGAGTTATCCGCCGCGTTCGCCCTGTCATATTTGACAAAAACGACCCGGATCCGTGGGTCATTGAAGCACGCGGCAAAAGCTATAGTCCGTACCGCAAATCCACCACAGCTTTTATCGCGCTTACGGAAAAGAACCGCGCCTACAGCTACGACCGTATCCGTTACCCGATGATCCGTGAAGATTTCGTTGAAACTCCGGACGGCAAAAACCGTAACACCGAAAACCGCGGTAAAAGCGGCTACCGTAAGGCTACCTGGGATGAAGCGCTTGACCTCGTTGCCCGTGAAATCAAGCGTGTTCAGGACACCTATGGCAAGGAAACCGTCACCGCCATCACAAGCTCCCACCACAGCTGGGGACTGCTTGGATATAAGCTCAGTACGTTCGCACGTTTCTTTAGAATGCTCGGATATACGCAGATTCTTGATAACCCGGACAGTTGGGAGGGCTTCACTTGGGGCGCTCCTCACACATACGGCTACTACTGGCGTCTTGGCGGAACGGAAGCGTTTGACCTTCTTGAGGACGCTATGCAAAACGTTGAAACGATGATTATGTGGTCTCACGACCCTGATTCTACCCGCGGCGGTTATGCGGCAAGCGAGTCCACAATGTGGCGTCACTGGCTTGATGATATGGGCGTTCAGTTTATCTATATCGACCCGTTCAATAATTTCACCAGTGTAAAGCAGGCGGATAAGTGGTTCGGACCGCGTCCGGGTACAGATGCTGCTCTTGCCGAAGCGATTGCCTATGTTTGGATTACTGAGGGTCTGTACGACAAGGATTACATCGGCAAGCACGGTCACCGTTTTGACGAGTGGGCTGATTATCTTCTCGGAAAAGGCGCTGATTGTGTTGCAAAAACGCCTAAGTGGGCTGAAAATGAAACGGGAATTCCTGCTGCCGACATCAAAGCGCTTGCCCGACGCTGGGGTACTACAAAAACTATGGGAGGCTCCGGATTGCGCGGCGGCTTCGGAGGCGTCTGCCGTACAGCGAACGGCACGGAGTTCGCGCGCATTATGGTTTCTCTCTTCGCAATGCAGGGAATGGGTAAGCCCGGACAGAACATTTGGGTAGGCTCTACCGGCGCTCCTATGGACTATAACTTCTGGTTCGGGGGCTATTCCGATCCGCTTTCACAAATCGCCAATCAACCGATTGCTGATAAAACTGCAGTTAACTGTGTAACGCAAAAGCTCTACCGTCCCAATCTTCCGGATGCTGTTCTGGACGGTCACTACGAGTGGTACGGTGAAGGTTTTTGCGGCGGAGGTATTGACTTAGAGTTCACCGAACACATCTATCCTGAACCGGGATGCAGTGAGGTTCACTTATTCTACCGTTACGGCGGAACCTTTATGGGTTCAATGCTTGACACCAACAAATGGGTTAAAATGTACCGCAGTCCTAAATTGGAGTTTGTCGTTAATCAGGATATTCATTTCCACGGCGAAAGCCGGTTTGCGGACGTCATCCTGCCGGCGTGTACTAACCTTGAGCGATACGACATCGGCGAGCTTTGTAACTCCGGCAATGGCGGTTATCAGTCGCACAGCCAGACGGGCAATAACTGGCAAATCGTCGTATTTCAAGACAAGGCAATTGAGCCGCTTTGGGATTCTATGTCGGACTATTGGATTTTCAGCCAGATTGCTGAGCGTCTCGGCTGGGGACAGGAGTTCACCGAGGGCAGAAGCGAACTTGATTGGTGTAAACGCTTCTGGGAGAAATCTGACCTTTGTGAGAGAATTTCTTGGGAAGAATTCACTAAGAAAGGCTACTACGTAGCAGGCGTGCCGGCTGACCGCAAACGTTACTATGGTTTCCGTTGGTTTGCTGAGGGGTATCCCTGCGATACGCCTAACCATAAGCCGTTCCAAGAGGAGGGCAAGCTCGGCACATTTACCGGAAAATTCGAGTTTGTCTCCGAATCAATGCTGTATTATGCTCCGGATGATGAGGCTCGTACACCTATAGCCACCTATAAGCCCAGCTGGGAAGGTCACCACAGCATTAAAGCCAAGAAGTATCCGTTCCATCTTATCAGCCCGCATCCGCGATTTGACTACCATACGCAGCATAACAGCTCTACTCCGTGGATTTGGGAGATTCCGGAAAATCGCAAATATATCAATGGCAATCCGTATCTGATTGCGCGTATCCACCCTGTTAAGGCGGCTGAAAAAGGCATTAAAGACGGCGATCTTGTTGAACTGTTCAACGAGCGCGGTCGCGTGCTTTGCGTAGCGCGCGTGACTTACCGCGTTGAGGTCAATACTATCCACGCTTATGGCTCAAGCGGTATTTATAACCCCGTTGACCCGGGTAATCCCGAAAGCCTTGACATCGGCGGATGCGTTAATATCTTGTCGCCGGGTCGTCTGATTGGCGATAAAGTGCCGGGTATGGCTCCGAACTCCACGCTTCTTGATATAAAGAAGTACGAGGGTGAGATTCCAAAGGGTCAGTACTTTGAGTATAAACTTGATAAAGTCGCCAAAGAGGCTGATCCGGACGCCGAAACTTGCTTTGACATCATTGAAGGTCACGGATTTGAGGCTATTCAGGCTAAAGTCAGAGCGCGCGCGTAAAACGAAAATATAAGGAGAATTTTAGATATGCGTTTAGGAATTGCAATTGATTCCCGTATGTGTATGTCCTGCTATAACTGCTATACTGCGTGCAAGGACGAACACTGCGGATATGATACAAAACTCAGCAAGGCGCAGCCGCAAATGGGTCAGTTTTGGATGGACATTCGCGAGTGGGAGCGCGGCAACAGCGACCGCAAAATAAAGACGGCGACAGTGCCGACGCCATGCAGTCATTGTCAAGACCCTGCGTGCGCTAAAGCCGCCAAGGACGGCGCTGTTTACAAGCGCGGCGACGGTATCGTGATTATTGATCCGGAAAAATCAAAGGGTCAGAAGCAGATAGTGGACGCTTGTCCAATCAAGGCAATATACTGGAATGAGGAGTATCAAATTCCTCAGAAGTGTACGATGTGCGCGGAGCTGCTTGACGATCCGAACTATCTGTCCTACCTTGGCGACCCTAAACTGAAGAAGCCACGCTGTGTTGAGGCTTGCCCGAATAACGCGATGTACTTCGGCGATCTTGACGACCCGAACAGTGACATCTCGAAAGCTATTGCCGCGAACAAAGTTACTCAGTTAGAGCCGCTTGCAGGGCAGGTAACTAACGTCGTACACCTGAATGTGCCGACTGTTTTCCTTGCCGGAACCGTGTATCAGCCGAAAGAACTTGAAGAAGTCCTCATCGGCGCTACAGTGACCCTTATAAAGGAAGATAGCGGTGAAAAGTGGGAAACTAAAACCAACTATTTCGGCGATTGGGAAGTCGAGGACTTGCCGAAGAATGCAAAATTCAAGGTAACTGTCTCGGCTGAGGGATATAAAACCGTAACAGGCAATACGGTCACGGACAAGGATCGCAATCTCCCAGTTGTGTATATGGAAAGGGCGTAAACTATCCTACATTTATAGGCATCCCCTGCAAAGTAAAAACTTTGCAGGGGATGTTGGTTGTTGGGGGCAGAGGTTGACGGTGTTGGTTAAAGCGAGGTGTTAATTATAGCGTTTAATCTTGATTGATTACGGGTATATACTGTCTTGTCAAGGGTGGATATATTTTTCGTAAATTAAGTAATTTCACAAAATATTTGAAAATAACCGTTGCTTATTCGCGAAAAGTGTGTTATAATTACAAATAGGATACTAATACAACGTGAATGAAAGGTAGCAAATGAACACACCAACTAACTATATCGGCGACCTTACCGCCGATACAACATACGAATCCGAGCGGTTCTTACTGCGCCTTGTGCGCGAAAGCGACGCGGAGGATTTGCTGGAGTGCTACTCTGACCCTGCGGCACAAAAACTTTTTTACTCCGACAATTGCACAAGCGATTTTGTTTACGCTAACGCGGACGAGTTGCGCGAATATATACGCAGCTGGCTTGAAGCATTTGAGAGTAAAGGCTTCTATCGTTTCGCAATTGTGGACAAGACGAATGGTAAGGCTATCGGCACAATTGAGATGTTCGGCAGACCTGAAAGTCAAGATAATATTTTAAGGCTTGATTAGCGCGTGAACGCTCTGCAAAACGCGGGTTATGCGGCCTGTGGAAACAATACGGAATATGCCCAAAATGGAGCATTACTGGGCGCGCTGGCGCAACTGTCCCAAATGCGGCAAAGACGACCCGATGAACCGCGAGGAGTGTCCCGATTGCGGTTATCCCATTCGCCCGATACCCGTACCTCCCGACGGTAAAATCAGCTTTGGAGGTTACGACTGGTACATACTCGACAAGCAGGACGATAAAATGCTCATCATAACCGAGAAAGTAATCGGGATGCGTCCGTACCACCACGAGGGAAGCTCGATTACGTGGGAAACGTCTGATATGCGAGCATACCTGAACGGCGAGTTTTACAACTCGTTCAGCGCGGCTGACCGAGAGCGGATTATAGAGGTCACAAACGACAACCCCGACAATCCGTGGTACGGCACAAGCGGCGGAAAGCCGACGACCGACAAGGTGTTTCTTTTGACCGTCGGCGATATGGTGAAATACTTTGGAGACAGCGGACAGATTAGAACGCGCTATATGT
>JAITQY010000158.1 GCA_031288675.1 Oscillospiraceae bacterium
TTGCCGTTCAAGTCGGGGGCAAACTTAAAACCACGATTACTATGCCTACCGATTCATCTGACGAGGAAGTAGTAGCCGCCGCGATGAACGATGAAAAAATCCGTAAAATCGCCGATGGCTTAACTCTTGTCAAATCTATTGTAATTAAAAATAAACTTGTCAATTTGATTTTGAAATAGGAGCGTTTCTGTGAAGTATATTTTATTTATCGGGGACGGAATGGCTGATTTGCCTGTTGAAGAGCTTGGCGGAAAAACTCCGTTGGAAGCCGCTGATAAACCTAACATTGACGCGCTGGCAAACAGCGCGGAATTCGGTACGGCTAAAACTTGTCCGGACGGCTTAGCCCCGGGAAGCGATGTCGCCATTATGAGCATCTTCGGATGTGACGCCGCACAGTATTATTTTGGGCGCGCGCCGTTGGAAGCTGCCGATCAGGGCGTCACAGTTCCGGAGGGCGCTATGGCATTCCGCTGCAATATGGCGACGGTCATAGACGGCAAAATGAAGTCTCACTCTGCCGGAGGCATCGACGGCGCAAGCGCGCGTACTCTCATTGAAGATTTGTGCAAAGATGAAGTTTTCAGTTCGGCAATGAAACAGTACGGCGTATCCGTTTACCCAACTGACAGCTATCGCCATATTGCCATTCTTAATAATTCCGGGCTAACCTCAGACAGCGGAGAACTTATGCTTAAAGCGCCGCACGACAATATAGGCAAGCCGTTGCCCGAAATTCTTCCTCAGGGCGGAAAAGCCGCTCCGGTACTTTCAAAGCTAATTGAGCTTTCGCAAACTATTCTTTCGGAACATCCTATCAATCTCGACCGGCAGAGCAGGGGACTGCTGCCAGCTAACTGCGTGTGGTTTTGGGCGCAGGGTACGGCGGCTAATCTTCCGGGCTTCCAAGCCCGTTACGGCAAAACCGGCGCGGTTATCAGCGCGGTTCCGCTTGTGCGCGGTATCGGCAGACTTCAGGGGCTTGACGTTATTCTTGTAGACGGCGCAACGGGAGAGCTTGAAACCAATTATTCCGGCAAAGCGTCCGCCGCAATAGATGCTTTGAAAACCCGTGACTTCGTTGCGGTACATGTTGAAGCGCCGGATGAATGTACGCATAATTTTGACCTGACGGGAAAAATTAAGGCGATTGAGAACATTGATAAGCTCGTAATCAAACCTGTACTTGAAGCGCTTAAAGGAGAAGCAGTTCGCGCGTTGATTCTTTCCGACCACTACACGCTTACTAAAGATGGGTCGCACGACGCTACGCCCGTTCCGTATGCGATTTATGACAGTTCTACGCCAAACATCGGCACTTCCGTAAGGTTTACGGAAGCTAATGCGGCTAACGGAGTGTATCTGCCTAAAGGTACGTCTCTTATGGAACATCTTTTCTCCAAATGACGTCAGCTATTGCCGAAAATATAAAGCGTATTCGCGGTCAAATTGAGGACGCTGCGGTTCGTGCCGGACGCGACCCCAATGAAATTCTGCTGTGTGCCGCTACCAAAACTCAATCGGCGGAATGTGTGCGTGAAGCGGTTCAAGCAGGAGTTGACGCCTGCGGCGAAAACCGCGTTCAGGAACTCACTGTCAAACTTTCTGAAAACGCCTACTTCGGAGTTCCGGTTCACTTGATCGGTCACCTGCAAACTAACAAGATTAAAAACGTAGTCGGAGCAGTTGATCTAATCGAATCTGTTGACAGCGCGGAGCTTGCTCAGCTAATCAGCAGACGCGCGGAGGCGATTGGCATAACTCAGGATATATTGGTTGAAATAAACATAGCGGATGAGCCTCAAAAATCAGGCATATCACCTGACGCTTCTTCGGAAGTTATTGCGCAAATTTCCGAAATAAGCGGTGTTAAACTTTGCGGTATAATGTGTATTGCCCCGGTCAATGCCGAAAGAAAAGAAAATATGGGATATTTTTGTAAAATGCACAAGATTATGCTTGACAATGCGAACAAGATAGTATATAATGGATTATGTAATCCTATTATGTCAATGGGGATGAGCAGGGATTATAAAGAGGCAATCGAGTGCGGGTCTACTTTGATTCGGCTCGGTACGGCAATATTCGGAGCGCGGACTTAACGGATTTGCCGTCGGAACGGTGAATGTTTGAAATTATTAGTGGGAGGAACACAATGGCTGAACTTCTTGAAGGCGTTAAAGACTTTTTTCGGGAACTGAACAACGACCAGTACGAATACGCGGCAAGCGATGACGCTCAGAATTATGAGATTCCGAAAGCTTCCGCAAACGCCGGTAAAGCGGCAAAAAAGGAACGCTCGCGTTATAACCCGGATGCAGGTGCGGATCGCGGTAATAGCTTTGGTTCCCGCGGCGAAGTTATTGAGATGTTCGATAAAGATCCGCCCAAGATGTCTAAGTTTCGCCCCCGCAGTTACAGCAGCAATCAGGAAGCGCAAATAATTGGCAACGCTATTTGCAGCGGTCGGTGTGTTTTGCTTAATCTTGAAAGTATCAACTCTAAAGACGCCCGGCGTTTGCTTGACTTTATTGCCGGTGTTACTTTCTCGTTACGCGGCGTCACCAAGCTGGTGTCCGCGAATGTGTACTTCTTCGGACCGGAAGGCACTGATTATTTTGACAATGACGATACTGATACAACCAGCGAAGATTATGAGAATTCCATTTGGGGGGAAGAGTAAATGCTAACGCCGCAAGAGATAGCAGCCAAAGAATTTGAAAAAGTAGCGTTCGGAGGATACGATAAGGGCGCGGTAGATGAATTCTTTGCAAGGGTAAGCTCAGATTATCAGAAGCTCTACAAAGAGAATACGGAATCCAAAGGCAAGCTAAAAGTTTTGGCGGACAAGATTGAGGAGTACCGAAGCACTGAGGATGTAATGCATCAGGCGTTGCTTTCAGCGCAAAAGGTGGCTCAGGACTTGGAAGCCGAAGCGAAACGCAAGTATGATGAGCTTATTGAAGAAGCGGAGAACACAGCGCGCCGCCGTATTGAGGCTTTGAAAATCGACATCGTGGACCAGGAATCCCGGCTTGAAAAAGCTCAGAAAGAAACTGCGGAGTTCACGACAGCCGCCGGAATGATGATTGAGAAATTATCCGCGTTTTTGAAAAACGTAAATAGTTTGTCGTTTGCGCAAAATGCGGCGCAAGCGGTAAAAAAACAGGAAAAAGCGGGTACTATTTCAGCCGCCGTTCAAAGCGTTCAGCCTGTTCAGGAACAGATTCCGATCGCCGGTGACACTGCCGAAGATGATGATGTAAAACCATATATTAGCTCGGCAGAATTTGAAGCAAATTGAATAAAATTTGACGTTTGGCAGTTGACAGTTAACAACCGTCAACTGCCGTTTTAACTGTTTGATATAAGAAGAGGAGTACAGACAGATGACCGACTACAATGCGACGCTTAACCTGCCAAAGACCGATTTCCCTATGCGTGCCGGGTTGCCGAAACGTGAGCCGCCGATGCTTGAGGAATGGGAGGCGAAGAAACTTTATGACCAAATCGTACAGAACGGTGAGGGCAAGCCGCGCTTTGTTCTGCACGACGGACCTCCGTTTTCTAACGGCGCAATCCATATGGGTCATACTCTAAACAAGCTTATAAAGGATTTTATCATTCGTTACAAGAACATCAGCGGATGGCAGGCGCCTTATACGCCGGGCTGGGATACGCACGGAATGCCTATTGAAACGGCTATAATCAAGAAGAATAAACTTGACCGTCACGCGATGAGCGTCAGCGAGTTCAGGGCGGCGTGCGACGAGTTTGCGCGGAATTATATAGATATTCAGCGCGATGGTTTTAAGCGTCTCGGCGTTCTCGGCGATTGGGATAATCCATATGCCACTCTCCTGCCGTCTTTTGAGGCGCGTGAGGTGAAAGTCTTTGGAGAGATGTTTAAGAAAGGCTATATATACAAGGGGCTGAAGCCCGTGTACTGGTGTCCGTCGGATGAAACTTCTCTTGCTGAAGCGGAAATAGAATACGCGGAAGATAAGTGTACGTCCATCTATGTAAAGTTCAAAGTCACTGACGATAAGGGTAAATTTTCCGGTGTCGCTGACTTAGAGAATACGTATTTCGTTATTTGGACTACTACACCGTGGACGATACCCGGAAACCTTGCGATATGCCTTAATACGGAGTTTGAATATGTGCTTGCCAGAGTGCCTAACGGAGAGATGTACATTGTAGCTAAAGAGCGTTTGGAGAAAACTCCGAATTGCGGGGACGCGGTTGTTTTGGGGACGTTCAAAGGCGCTGATTTGGAGCATATGACCGCGAAACATCCGCTGTATGACCGCGAAAGCCTTATTATCACGGGTCAGCACGTCACGCTTGAAAGCGGTACCGGATGTGTTCACACCGCGCCGGGACATGGTATGGACGACTTTGTAGTAAGCAAGAAATACGGATTGCCGGTTCTCGTGCCGGTTGACAGCCGCGGCATTATGACGGATGAAGCCGGCGAGTTTGCGGGGCAGCATTACAGTAAAGCGAATAACTCGATAATAGAGCGCCTTATTGAGGTCGGAGCAATGCTGTCTACTGAGGAGATGCTGCACAAATATCCGCATTGCTGGAGATGCGGAAACCCGATAATCTTCCGCGCTACTGAGCAGTGGTTCTGCAGTGTAGAAGCGTTCAAAGACGCCGCCGTTGCGGCTTGCGAAAGCGCGGAGTGGCTTAACGACTGGGGGCGCGACAGAATGATTTCTATGATACGGGAGCGTTCGGACTGGTGCATTTCGCGTCAGCGCAACTGGGGACTGCCTATCCCTGTGTTCTATTGCGAGGACTGCGGGGACGCCATTTGCACGGATGAGACAATCGAAACCGTTTCAGCCGCGTTTGCAAAGCACGGTTCTAACGGGTGGTACGATCTAAGCGTTGAAGAACTTCTGCCGGGCGGGTTCAAATGCCCGAAGTGCGGTGGAACTCACTTTATAAGGGAAAAAGATACGCTTGACTGTTGGTTTGACAGCGGTTCAACTTGGTTTGCGAGCGACTATTTGCGTACGGAAGACAACATAGCGAGTATGTATTTAGAGGGCGGAGACCAATACCGCGGATGGTTCCAAAGTTCATTGCTTACAAGTATCGCGGTGCGCGGTAAAGCTCCGTATAAATCAGTGCTTACTAACGGATGGGTGCTTGATAAAATCGGACGCCCGATGCACAAGAGTCTCGGCAATGTTATTGACCCTGCCGACGTAATCAAGCAATACGGAGCAGACGTGGTGCGGCTATGGGTTGCCAGCGTCGATTACAGGACTGACGTGCGAGTGTCCGACGAGCTGTTCAAACAGCTTTCAGATGCGTACCTTAAAATCCGAAATACGGCGAGGTTTATACTCGGCAACCTTGACAGCTTTGATCCTGAGGATTCGGTTCCGTTTGCGGAACTAACATTCCTTGACCAGTGGGCTGTAAGTAAGCTTAACGAGCTTATAGTGAAAGTTCGCGCCGCCTATGAGAAATATGAGTTTCACATGGTTTATCACGCGATACACAACTTCTGCGTGGTGGAAATGAGTAACTTCTACCTTGACGTGCTCAAGGACGTTCTGTACTGTGAGAACGGTCATAGGCGCAAGAGCGCGCAGACAGCTATGTGGACTATACTCGACGCGATGACAAGGATGCTTGCGCCGATACTGGCGTTCACAACAGAGGAAATATGGCAGGCAATGCCGCATAGAAGCTCAGATAATACGGAGAGTGTAATGCTGAACGATATTCCGGAGAGTTTCGCCGCAGTGACAGATGAAGCGAAATGGAGCGAGTTCTTTACGTTGCGCGAGCAGGTACTGAAACTGTTAGAGGAGGCTCGGGCTGACAAACGCATAGGAAAGTCGCTTGACGCGGAGGTAACAGTTCCGAGCGCACCATTCAACGAGGAGCAGATGAAGCTTCTTCTGAACGTCAGCAAGGTGGTAATCGGCGGAGAGCTACAGGTAAAGGCAAGTGAAGCGCCTAAATGTCCCCGCTGCTGGACGCACAGCGATGAAATCGGCACGGTTCACGAGGAACTTTGTCCGCGGTGCGCAAAGGAAGTAGCCGTTAGTAATTAGTCAACAGTCGCGAGTGGACGATTGGAAACGCGGGATAGTCGATAGTCGCGAGTAGGGAGTGAACGGGGATACGGCGAGCGAGCAATGCCGAGATAGTCGTTAGTCCAAAGTCGGCAGTCGGCAGGGGGACGAATGGAACGCCGCACGGGGGACGGGTTAGCGTTGCAGGACGTTAATCATTAAATATTAGTCATTAATCATTACACCTGCATTATAGCACAAAGTTTCTGATTTGTCAAAAGGGTATTTGCGTATAATCGTAAATAATTTATGAACACGCATTATGCAGTGAGCTGTACAGTTCGGAAATAACATTATTATCTGAGAGATTGACGGGCAATTTTATATGAAACAACGGATTTATTATCTTTTGGTATTTGTGTTTTGGTTCGCGTTAGACCAAATTGCCAAGGTCGCCGTATGTAACTCAATGGAGGTCGGCGATAGCTTTGCCGTAATCCCTCATATAGCCGCAATCACGTATGTGCGCAATACAGGAGTTTCGTTCAGTTTGTTCGATAATTCCCCTGTGTTTATGGGTATCGTGAATGTGCTGGCGGCGGTGATTTGCGCCGGTATATTGGTGTATATAGTTATCTCAAAACGCACAAACGGCAGGTGGTATTTATACTCCGGACTGGCGCTTATTGCGGCGGGCGGAATAGGTAATTTTGCAGACCGTATGAGGCTTGGATATGTGATAGATATGTTTGAGCCGCTGTTCGTTAGGTTTGCGGTATTTAACGTTGCGGACATAGGTCTGACTTTCGGCGCAATT
>JAITQY010000100.1 GCA_031288675.1 Oscillospiraceae bacterium
CGGGTAATGTTCCGCAGCAATGATGCCGTAAAAGCGACTTTTATGAACGCTTTTGCGCTGATTATGCTTCAAAAAAGGATAGCTGACGAGCTTGAAATTCCACTTGGAACGTACTCTCACCGTGCTAACAGTTTCCACGCTTATCAAAACGATTTCGCTGTGCTTGACGCATACTGCGCGAAGATAAAGAACGGCGCACATGCCGATTTGACCTACAGCTATGCGGATGACTGGAAGACCCTTATGGAGGAAGAACAGCCGTCTATAGCGGCTATGGTCGAGGAATTACGCAATAGGTAATAAGATTTGAAAGATGTTGATTTGCCATACGCCGAACAACTGCAATATGCGGTGGAACGCTCCGGATTTTTCAAAGAGCGCTTTGGGGCGAACAGCCGCGCGTTCACTGCTCCGGAAGATTTACGCCGCGAGGAACTGCGTTGGCTGTGCGTCCGTCCGGAAGAAGTTTCGCGGATAGTTACGCTTAGCACATCGGGAAGTTCCGGTGACTCCAAGCGCGTTTACTTCACGGAACACGATTTAGAGCTAACGGTTAAATTCTTTGTTCGCGGAATGAAACCTATTGTTGCGGCAGGGGAGCGGATGATTACTCTGTTTCCGAACACTACGCCGGACAGCGTAGGCGATTTGCTTAGCCGCGCGGTTAGGAAAAACGGTGTAGATGTCGTTGACGATCCGCTGATAGCGGATTGCGCTGTCGGCTCACCCGGACAAATACTTGCGCTTCCGCAGACACGGCTTAAAACAGTCCTGTTAAGCGCGGAATATGTTTCTGAAACTGCGCGGTCGGCTATTCGGGAAAAATTCGGATGTAAAATATTTGAGCATTACGGTCTGACAGAATCAGGCTTCGGGTTTGCTGTAAGCCATAAGCCTGACGTTGATTATTATGAAGTCCGCAGCGAGGATATTTACGTTGAGATAATTGACCCCGCAACGCTTGAAAATCTTCCAGACGGAGAATCCGGCGAAGTGGTGTTTTCAACTCTAAATCGTCAGGCGATGCCGTTTATCCGGTACCGTACAGGTGATATTGCCGCGATAACCGGCAAATCGGATGACGGGCGAACACTGCTAAGCCGCGTTGGAGATAGGGCAATCGTGAAAAGAGCAAGAATATAACTATTGCCGTTAGCCGGTTATCTGCTTATTTATGCGTGTCTGTCCTTGATATACAGCTGTTTAGAGGACGAGTCCTTACTGCCCCTGAAGTTTATCTCGAAACGAGGAATGGACGCAATCAGAGAACTAAGCTTCGCAAAGCCATAATTTCGCGGGTCAAAGTCCGGTTGCTTCTTGCCTAACAGTGAGCCAAGCGCGCCGAGAAACGCGAAGCCGTCATCGTCCGCGATGTCAGCAAGCGATGCGGTGATAAGTTCCACGACCTCGTCCGGAACTACGTCGCTGTAGCTGTTTTGCGTAGACGCAGTCAAATTTAGCTTTAACTCAGCTTCTGCATCTGGCTTTGCCTTTTTGCCGGCGGATTTTGCCGGCGCGGAAGTTTGGCTGACGGCAATCGGTTCGGCGGCTTTTTTAGCCGCTTTGGCGGCGGCGTCACGAATTACTTCAATGTATATAAAGCGGTCGCAGGCGACGACGAAAGGCTTAGGCGTTTTCTTTTCGCCGAAGCCGAATACTTTCATACCGGATTCGCGCAGGCGCAGTGCTAACCTTGTGAAATCGCTGTCGCTGGAAATTATACAAAAGCCGTCAACATTATCGCGGTATAATATATCCATCGCATCGATTATCATCGCGCTGTCCGTGCTGTTTTTGCCGACTGTATAGCCGTATTGCTGGATAGGCGTAATGGCGTGTTCCAACAAAGAGTTCTTCCAGCCGGAGATGTGCGGTCCTGTCCAGTCACCGTAAATGCGCTTTATAGTCGGATTGCCGTATACAGCGATTTCTTCCATAATTGCCTTAATGCTGTTGCGCGGAACGTTATCAGCGTCAATAAGCACGGCAAGACGCATATCCTGATTGTTCAAATTGTGATTCTCCTTAAAGTGTTTAGGGGATGTTATTTCTTAGTAACTACTATCGCGTTAGGCAGATAGCGACCTGTTTCCTTACGCGGAGTAGACGGAATCCCTATAATATCGCCGTCGTAATACAGTACGGAGCTGCTTCCGCCGTCACATGCGGCGGCATTTACGCAGCCGTAAGCGAACATCAAATCGGCAAGCTCACCGATTGTTGTTCCGATCGAATAACCGGGCTGCCGTCCGTCTATAACGGCAAGTATTACAGTTCCGTCGGATTTTTGCCCGATAGCAGTGCGCGGATGGATACCCCAACCGCCGCTTCCGGAGAACAGCTGCTTGCCGTCTACTATCATTGCCGGCTGATACTGTACCAGTTCTTTGATGTTGTATTTGCTGAAGTTGCTGATATTGCCGACAATCAGCTTCCCGTCATAATCGAAACCCATAGAGGTATATGTTCCGCGCTTAGTTATTCTGCCCCATTCCTCTCCGTTGGCGACCGTCCAGCCGATGATTTGTCCGCCGCTGCCAAGCCCGTCGTCATCCACAAAAGCGTTCGCGTTGATTGCGGCGATGCCGTCAACCTGAGCGGCAAGGTCTTTTACGAACGCGCCCCTTACGTCTTTCTTATCTGTGGTTGCGACTACTATTCGCTTAGGGTCTTTGACAAACATCAGATGCCCGACGTATTCGGATGTTTTGACCTCTACGATACGGATGTCTTGATCTTTATCATCGACAATAATCTTATTGCCGAGTTCGTCATAGACGGCTGCGGGTTCGGAGTTAACCGCAGGCGTAGACAGGGGATCGGTGTTATTATTGCCGGAAGAAGGAATATCAATTAGTCCGGGATTGCTGATTACCTCCGGATTGACCTGCCGTGACATAACGTCGTCGATAAGCGATGCGGGGAACAAGTACGTTGCAAGCCACTGATGCTCACCGGTGGTCATTGCGGTTTCTATCCATAGATTGCGCAGGCGCTCAACAGCCTTGACTGGCGCAAACAGCACGAACAGGTACAGCGCAGCCCCTGTGAGTACAATAGCAAGCAAAACTTTTATAAGTTTTTTCATACGTATTATAAATAACTTTCTCTTGTGAGATATTTTTCGTTTTTCTAACACGTTTCGCAGTATACAACATATTTTCCTAATTGTCAAGTGTTGGAACGCATTGTACACAATTTTGTAACATTATAAACCGGACTGCTGAGTTTACAACAGTCCGGTTTATAAGGCAGATCAATCTTTATTTCTTATTTTTCTCATACAGCAGCCGCAGTCCCGTGAGAATCAGCGTGTCATCTAATATGATGTCCTCCTGACAATGCGGAATTATGTGCGAAGAAAGTCCTCCGGTCGCTACCGCTTTCGGGCGGTAACCGAGTTCCTTCGTGAAGCGTTGCAGCATACCGTCAATCATTGCCGCCGTGCCGAACACTATGCCGCTTTTAATAGCGTCTGTCGTAATGCCGTTGACGGCTTTGCGCGGCGCGTCAAGCGATACGCTTGGCAAGAGCGACGTGCGCGAAGTCAGCGCGTTCGCGCTTATCGCGACGCCGGGGGCGATTGCCCCGCCAATGTAAGTCCCGTTGTCGTCAAGCACCAATATCTTAGTTGCCGTCCCCATATCGACTATTGCGCACGGCGCTCCGTAAAGCGCAAGCGCGGCGACGGAAACGCATACGGCGTCCGCGCCAAGCTCTGCCGTGTCCTCAATGCGTATGTTCAGCCCGGTTTTTATTCCTGCGCCTACAACCACTGCGCTCAAGCCCGTAAGACGCTGAACAGACTCGCGCATCGCCGGCGTTATACTTGGAACTACAGAGGAAATAATCGCTCCGTCGAAAACGCCGCAATCGACTCCGTTAAAGTCAAATATGCCCTTTAGTTCAACTGAATACTGGTCAGCCGTCTTTTTGCGCTCAGTCAAAATCCGAAATATATGCGTTATCTCCGTGCCGTCTATACATCCTGCGGCAATATGAGAATTACCGATGTCGATTGCGAGAAGCATTTGTTATATGACCTTCCTGTCCTGCCAGATTTTAATAATGCGAAGAATAACACCGCTGAGAACCACGTTTACAACGAACTCTACTACGAAGTTCAAGCCGATAATCGTTAAGAAAATAAACTTGGTTGCGTACTCCTGTCCGCCAGCCCATTCCGCTATCGTCGGTAGAAATATAATGTAACAGGCAAGCGCGAATACGCCTGTATTTACAATAGGAGCCGCCGCCGCCGCCGCGAGTACCGCAAGATATTTATTTTTGCGCTCTAACAGCTTATAAACTCCTCCGGACGCTAATCCGACTGCAATGCCCTTGATAAGAACTGTCGCGATCGTTCCGATTGCGCTGATTTGCAGAAACGCCGCCGCGTCTCCGTTGAACAGAACGACTAATCCGAATACCGCTCCGAGCCATCCGCCTGCCCACACTCCGCATAATGCCGCGCCGACTACGATTGGGACGAGTACAAGCGCGATTTGAAATGTACCGAACCGGATAAATCCGCCGAGCATTTGAAGCACGATCGTGATTGCCGTCAGCAATGCGAGAAGCGCCAGTTTCCGCGTGTTGAACTTGTTTTGATTTGTTGCCATTTTTGACCCCTTACTGCCTCCCCTGTCACGCAGGGTAAAGCGTAAAATATTTACGGCGGCGGACGCCGCTGCATACCTGCAATATATACGGTTTCATTCCGTTTGTCAAGTGATTTTATCAAAAATCTCTGTGTAAATTAATTTGAAATAATTCTGTTCACAAATTATTTACGATTACACGCAATTACCCCTTGACAAATCTGCATTTATGTGTTATAATACACGAGTAGTGATTAATGACTAATAGTTAATGATTAACGTTTCTCTTGTCCACTCTCGACTGCCGACTAATGACTAACTACTACCTCGTTTGTCGTAGGGGCGAGCATTGCTCGCCCGCCGTACTCACGTCCACTGCCGACTGCCGACTGCCGACTATAGACTAACGACTAACTCGGTGAAAAAACAGTTGCAATTATAATACTCGTGTGGTATAATTTTTCCGCTATGGGAGGTCGTGGATTTATTGTGACCTATTTATTAAAACTATGAAACGTATAGTTGCATTTTTGGGAATATTCGCGGTGTTACTGATGACGCTGTCCGCGTGTTCAAGACCTAATATGGACAGACTGTTTGTATTGCCGAAACCGTCGGAGGAGTTCACTCGTCTGCGTGAAAAAATCGACGAAGAGCTTACGGGCGGAGCGGTTTATTCCGCTCCTACTGCCGGCAACTACAGGCAGTCCGTGCAGCTGCGCGATTTGGACGGCGACGGAGTAAGCGAGGCGATTGCGTTTTTCTCTAAAACAGGGGAGCATCCTCTAAAAGTCTGTATTTACCGTGACAACGGCAACGGCGCATATGAAACCGTTTCCGTTATTGAGGGCGGCGGGACAAGCATTAACAGCGTATATTACACCGATATGAACGGCGATGGCTGGGATGAACTGATAATCGGCTGGAGACAAACTGCGGATGTAATGCTGCTTTCGGTTTATACTTTGCGCGATTTCGCGCCTACCTGTATCGCCGTAAGCGACTATACAGACTATGCCGCAGCTGACCTTGACGGCGATAAACATGATGATCTCGCTATTGTTCGGTTTGACCGTGCGGCATTGTCCGGAAACGTGGACTTGCTGCG
>JAITQY010000107.1 GCA_031288675.1 Oscillospiraceae bacterium
GGCATTCTCGTCCGGTACCGTTATGGGATTTACCGTAGTCGGACTCGGAATGCTTGACCTTAGCATTTGGTACGTTATCCTTCGCTTCGGCTTCCATCTTGAGCTTTCTGAAATGACGGCGGCGATGCTGACGTTCGGAATGGGCGCGTCAAGTATGGCTCTGTTTGCGCGTGTCGGCGGAGGTATCTTCACCAAAGCTGCCGACGTAGGCGCCGACCTGGTCGGTAAGGTCGAAGCAGGGATTCCGGAAGACGATCCGCGCAACCCTGCCGTTATCGCCGATAACGTAGGCGACAACGTAGGCGACGTCGCCGGAATGGGCGCAGACCTGTATGAGAGCTATGTAGGCTCGGTCATCGCGACGATGGCGCTGGCTATATCCGCAGGATACGGCATTACGGGCGTATTAGTTCCGATGGTACTCGCGGCAGTAGGAATTATCGCTTCGATTGTCGGTACGTTCTTTGTAAAGACAAAAGAAAAAGCGTCCCAGCGCGAGCTTCTTTCCGCGCTCCGTAAGGGTACTTACATCAGCTCCGCGCTTATCGTTATCGCCGCGTTCTTTGTAGTTAAATTCGTTGGCGGCGCGCTTGCCCCCGATGGAGCTGACGCGCTATTCTATGGCGACCCGGTGCCGCTTGGAACCTTTGCGGCAATTATCAGCGGTCTTATTGCCGGCGTATTGATCGGCTTCTTTACCGAGTACTACACCTCCGATACATACAAGCCTACGCAGAAGCTCAGCGACAGCGCGCTGACCGGTTCCGCTACGGTAATTATCGGCGGTATCGGACTTGGAATGGCTTCGACGGCTATTCCGGTAATCATTGTCGGAATCTCAGTGCTTATCAGCTTCTTCTCTGCGGGCGGACTTAGCAGCTTTGCAGGCGGACTGTACGGCGTTGGAATCAGCGCGGTCGGAATGCTCTCTACGCTTGGCATTACGCTTGCAACGGACGCATATGGTCCTGTCGCTGACAATGCCGGCGGAATCGCAGAGATGGCGGGCTTGGGCGAGCATGTGCGCGAGCGCACGGACGCGTTAGACAGTCTTGGCAATACCACCGCCGCTACCGGTAAAGGCTTTGCAATCGGCTCTGCGGCGCTTACCGCTCTTGCTCTTATCGTTGCGTATATTGATGAAATCAAGCTGAAAGCTCCGGACTTCAGCTTCGACCTTGCGCTTACCAACCCCCCTGTGCTTATCGGCTTGTTCGTAGGCGCAATGTTGCCGTTCCTGTTCTCGTCAATGACGATGAACGCGGTAGGACGCGCTGCGCAGAGCATCGTTGTGGAGGTTCGCCGCCAGTTCCGTGAAATCAAAGGTTTGATGGAGGGCGCTCCGGGCGTCGAGGCAGACTATGCAAAGTGCGTTGAGATTTGCACTAAGGGCGCGCAGAAAGAGATGCTTGCTCCGGCGATTCTCGGAATAGTTTCCCCAATCATCGTTGGCTTGATACTCGGCGTTAACGGCGTTGTCGGAATGCTTGGCGGCTCAACCGCAACAGGCTTCGTGCTTGCGGTAATGATGTCCAACTCCGGCGGAGCGTGGGATAACGCGAAAAAGTATATTGAGAGCGGCAAACACGGCGGCAAGGGCAGCGACGCTCACAAGGCGGCTGTAGTCGGCGACACCGTAGGCGATCCGTTCAAGGATACCAGCGGTCCGTCAATCAACATACTAATCAAACTGCTTTCAATGGTAAGTATCGTCTTTGCCGGTCTGATCATCAATTTCAACATTATCGGACTGCTCTGATTACAAAACGGATTCATACGGGAGGGCAGATTCTGCCCTCCCGCTTTTACACTTTATAGCGAGTGCGGAAAATGACAAATTCACATTACACTACAATAGCCGCAATGAGCGGCGGGGTTGACAGCTCCGTCGCCGCGCTTCTGTCCGGAGCAAACGCCGGGGTAACGCTGAAACTGTTCGACGGCGAGAGCAGTTGCTGTTCCGTTGATGACGTAGAGGACGCGCGCGCCGTTTGCCAGCGGCTGGAGATACCGCATTACACCCTTAACTATAAAGACGCGTTCGAGCGCTTGGTTATCGACCGTTTCGTAAGCGCGTACGAGCGCGGCGAAACGCCTAACCCCTGCATCGAATGTAACCGCAGTATAAAGTTCACAAGTCTTTTCGCGGAAACCGACGCGCTCGGCTTTGAAACCCTCGTCACGGGGCATTACGCCCGTATCCGAAAAATCGGGGACGCATACTACCTGATGAAAGGACTTGACGCCGGTAAAGACCAAAGCTATGTGCTGTATATGATTGCCCGCGGACTTCTTCCCCGAATCGCCCTGCCTCTCGGGGAACTTCACAAGGCGGAGGTTCGCGCGATTGCCGGCGAACACGGATTTATAAACGCGCACAAGCGCGACAGTCAGGATATTTGCTTTATCCCGGACGGTGATTTTTCGGAGTTCATCAAGCGCCGTACCGGCAAGAACTACCCTCCGTGCAAGCTAATAGATATTGCCGGAAATATCCTCGGCGAGCGAGATACGTCGCTGCGCTACACCATAGGTCAGCGTCACGGGCTTGGCGTAAGTTACAGCGAACCGCTGTATGTCAAGTCCAAAACCGATACTACGGTTACACTTGCCGCCGAACATGAGCTTTACGGTACTGCTCTGTTGGCTAACAACGTCAATGTACTTGTCCCGGATAAAATCACAGGCACGGTCAATTTGACCGCTAAAACGCGCTACAAGCGCGGTGAATCCGCGTGCCGCGCGGAGTTCATTTCGGACGGCGTTCTGCGTGTGGACTTTACCGCACCGGAACGCGCAATCACTGCCGGACAAGCGGTCGTACTCTATGACGGCGACACCGTAGTATGCGGCGGTACGATAATATAGGTTTCACCGCAGCATTTCACTCCGGCGTCTAACGTTAACTGGCTATTAACTAAGCCCCCGTTATATCGGCGGCTGACGTTGTCTTCGCGCTTTGCGAATCAATAATGCCGTAACTCGGCGAGGGGGTTAGTCCCGCGTCAGCGCGGGTTCTCTCAGCCAAATCGCGCAAGATGAAGCCTTGACACGGCGATAAAAACTCCATCCCGCTTTTTCAGAGCCCTGCAAAGTTTTTCACTTTGCGGTGGATGTTGGTGCTTGGGGTAAGTCTATTGGTTGCAATAGATTATGAAGGCAACTAAAGATTGGTATTGAATATGTTTAAGACCTTAATTGATTATGGTGTTGGTATTCACCGCAAATACAAGCCTGACGGGTTACTGATGAAGTAACCCGTCAGGCTTTATTGGTCGCGCCAGAGTTGATTGATTGTGATACCTCAGACTTGTTAGCTGTTTGTTAGACTTGACTGGAGTATGATACAGCAGGTTTATCAGCTGTTTGTTAGACCTATTAGGTTTTTGTTTTCTTCAAAGCCATTATACTTAGCTATGCGGTAGTGAGGTATCGTTGTAGGATAGCGGCAACTTCAGCTCGGGAGATGTAGTCCTTAGGAGCAAGTCCG